>JAYTFA010000203.1:0-3730 GCA_043734765.1 Pseudobdellovibrio sp.
GTTAGCGTATCAAAAACTGCAACGGAAAGTGTATCTGAAGGAACAAAAAGTACCAATGATATTACTGTGGCATTTGAGGCCATAACAAGTAATGTAGGATTTATCCAAAAAATAATGAACGAGCTGCGTCAGAGTACGGGTGAGCAATCCAAAGGGATCAATGAGGTTAATCTGGCTATGCAGGAAATTAATACATCCAGCGAACAATCAACTGAATCGGTAGTCGGTACGCAAACGGAAAGTGCAAAATTAAAAACAGAAGCTGAACATTTATTTTTAATAATGAATGATCTGGAAGTTCTATTAAAGGGAAAAAGAATAACAGGCTAGCCTAAATCGAAAAACCAGCCTATCCGTCTTACATCATCATAGCTTTTTTTAAATTTGTATCGATAGCGTCCAAAAATACCTCTGTGTTGAGATATTGATCCTGAGTCACTTTGTCGCCATAGATGCAAACCGCTAAGTCTTTTGTCATTTTTCCAGACTCAACCGTTTCAATACAAACTCTTTCAAGTGTTTTTGCAAACTTATCCAAAGATGAATTGTTATCCAGCTTTGCTCTGTGTTCCAGTCCGCGAGTCCATGCAAAAATAGAAGCTATTGGATTCGTCGAAGTGGGTTTGCCCTGCTGATGCATACGATAGTGTCGGGTCACTGTGCCGTGCGCAGCTTCAGACTCCATAGTTTTACCGTCCGGTGTAATAAGAACCGAAGTCATTAATCCTAATGAGCCAAATCCCTGAGCTACTGTATCCGACTGCACGTCGCCGTCATAATTTTTACAGGCCCAGACAAAATTACCGTTCCACTTAAGCGCGCTTGCCACCATGTCATCAATTAATCGGTGCTCATAAGTGATACCAGCGGCATCCATTTGTATTTTGAATTCTTTTTGATAGATATCCTCGAAAATATCTTTAAATCGACCGTCATATTTTTTCAATATTGTGTTTTTAGTCGATAAGTACAAAGGCCATTTTTTTGTAAGAGCCATATTAAAACAAGATCTTGCAAATCCGGTTATTGATTCGTCCGTATTGTACATGGCTAAAGCCACGCCATCGCCTTTAAAATTGTAAACTTCATGAGAAATTTTTTCGCCGTTTTCACCTTCGAAAGTAATCGTCAGTTTGCCTTTACCCTTGGTAACAAAATCAGTTGCACGATATTGGTCACCGAACGCATGACGACCGATACAAATCGGTGCAGTCCAGTTAGGGACCAATCGCGGAACATTTTTGCAGATAATCGGCTCGCGGAAAACGGTGCCGTCCAAAATATTTCGAATGGTACCATTCGGTGATTTCCACATTTTTTTCAACTTGAATTCTTTTACGCGGGCCTCATCAGGTGTGATCGTTGCGCACTTAATTCCGACATTATATTTTTTAATGGCTTCAGCGGCGTCGATGGTAACTTGATCATCCGTTAGATCACGGTGCTCCATTCCCAGGTCAAAATACTTAATATCGATATCTAAATAGGGAAGTATTAATTTATCTTTAATGTATTTCCAGATGATTCGGGTCATCTCGTCGCCATCAAGATCTACTACAGGATTTGTCACTTTAATTTTCTGCATAAAGTCCTCTCTTATTTGAAAGCCAATACAATAGGGTTTTACGAAGTTTTTTGCACGTTTTTTTTCAGCGACACAGTGCTTGATCTCATAGCTAAACCAGACTAGATTGGCAGCCTATGAAAAGCCAGATAGTCTATTCCAAAGCGCTGCCGCGGGCTCACCAATTTCCGGAAGAAACAGTGCTGTTTTATGATTCAATACTGGCAAAAAATAAGAATTTTAAAAACTGGCTCAAGTCATTTCCATATAAAATAGCATTAAAGTCCGGAGAAGAGCTTAAAACAATCCGAAGTTTTAGTTTAATGCTTAATAAGATCTCAAAGCTTTCTGTTCCAAAAAGCACAAAATTAACTTTTGTAGCCGTTGGCGGCGGAAGTATCGGCGATTTTGTGGGTTTTCTTTCGAGTGTATTTCTCCGGGGCCGCCCATTAGTGCTTATTCCTTCCACTTGGCTTTCGGCTGTGGACTCCGCTCATGGGGGTAAGAACGGCCTTAATTTTTTGAATGTTAAAAATCAGATTGGCAGCTTTTACCCGGCCGGCAAAATATATATTTGTAAGGATCTATTACTCAGCCAGCCTCAGGAGCGCTTAACCGAGTCGCTAGGTGAAGTCATTAAAATAGCCGTCTTGAGTGATAAGAAGCTATTTGACATCATCGAAAAAAAAATGAGTTCTGCTGAGCTCTATCAACAACTGCCGAAAATTATCAAACTTAAATACAAAATCGTAAACAGGGATTTTTTCGAAAAAAATGGACTGCGACGTCTTTTGAATTTAGGGCATACGATGGGCCATGTTTTCGAAAGTCAGTTCGGCTGGCCACATGGCATCGCTGTTCTGCTCGGAATTCAGTTTTCGGCGCGTTGGAGCTTTCATAACGGTCTTCTGGATCAAACAAATTTTTTTAAAATTTCTCTATTGATCGACTCGCTTGATTTGAACGTAAATTTAAATACCGCATTAAAAAAAATAAATAAAAACAAAATCGTTTCATTGTTATCAAAAGACAAAAAACTGACTTCGAAAGATCGTCTGGATTTTATTTTTATTAAAAAAATAGGTTCTTGCCGGCGGAAATCCGTTACCGTTAATGAAATTTTAGACGAAGTAAAAAGACAGAAGCTGGTTTACTGATGTTTGAATTCAGAGGTCCCATTTCAGCTTCAAAGTCCTGGTTCAACCGTGCCTTGGTTATTCAGCACTTTGACCCCACCCTCAAATTAGAGTCGGTTTCTGATTGTGACGACGTCATTTACCTGAAAAAGGCTTTACAACTTATCGGCACCCAAAGTGAATTCGACCTGGGGCTTGGCGGAACCAGTTTCAGATTTTTTGTTTTTTTAATTTCGCGCCTTCCGGGAGATTGGACTTTAAGAGGTCATGAGAGATTGCTCCAGCGGCCGCAGCAGGAGTTGATCCACATTTTAAACCAGTTAGGCGTAAAGGTTGAGTTCAATAAAAATGCACTGCATATTCAGTCACAAGGTTGGGACGTAAATAAAAAAATCGTGTGCTCGGCAGAACTTTCCAGCCAGTTTGTTTCCGGCCTGCTATTGAGCTGCTGGAATTTAAATTCTGATTTGGAAATTGAAATCAATAAACCAATAGTTTCTTATGGTTATTTAAAAATGACCATTGAGCTATTACGAACTGCAGGTATGACTGTGGTAACCGGAGATAGCGAAAATTTTCTGAAGATCGTAATTCCCCAAAATCAAAAAATAAAAGCCGAGCGACTTGAGCCCGTGCTGGATATCAGTTCGGCCTTTTCATTGATCGGTGCGGGTATAATGAATGGCCATGTTGAAATCACCAATTGGACCGGAGAATCCAATCAACCCGATGTTGATTTTTTAGAATTATTAAAAAAGATGAATATTTCATATCGAATTGAGGATCATCTACTTTCGATATCAAAGCAGACTCATTGGAATGCCTTGGATTGTAACTTAAATAATTCTCCGGACTTATTTCCGGTGCTGGCTGTGCTTTGTGCTTTTGCAAGCGGAGTCTCCACCTTACGCGGCGGCACGCAGCTAGTATTTAAAGAATCAAATCGCATCCTAAAAACAAAAGAGCTGTTGGATTTGGTTGGCGTCAAAACCGAAGTCTTGCCGGATGGTCTTCGTATTTATGGTCAAAG
>JAYTFA010000204.1:0-6732 GCA_043734765.1 Pseudobdellovibrio sp.
CTCTGTCGTCTCCTTCAGTCAGGGAGACCACGATCTCAATAAATCCGCTGAGTGCCAATTTAGTTGCAACACTGAACACAAAGTGAATATCACCGATAACGATAACCGGTAGCTGTGAATTGACCCGACTGACATTTTTTTTCAGGATTCTGATCATGGTTTCTGCCAGAATATTGTAGGGTTTATAAACATTATTTTTGAGGATAAGGCAGTCGGCGGTTGAAATTTGATTGGTTTTCCAGTCTATGGCCGGCATAAAATTCACAAAATTTTCATATTGAGAGCCGTCGATTTCAATCACCTCATATTTCTTTTTAATGAGATCTTCAATCGAAATGTTAATCTCTTCCTGAATTTCAAACTGACTGAGCGCCTCGGAGTTTTTTAAATCCAATAAGTTTTTATTATTTAAAAAATTAAATAATTTATATTTCACTGGATACCGAAATGTTTTTTGGCCGCATTTATATCGTTGGATATTTGCTGAATCAATGCATCGGTAGAATTAAATTTAATTTCATCCCGAAGAAACTTGATCAGCTCTATCTTGAGATGTTCTCCGTAAATATCCTGGTCAAAATTAAAAATATGCGTTTCAACCTTTAAATAAGAATCTGAATTTTCAAAAGTCGGATTGAACCCTATATTTGTTATCGACGGATATTTCTTCTCTCCCAGGTAGGCCCAGGTAAAATAAACTCCTTTACGAGGAACAAATTCAATTTCCGGACTGATATTTGCCGTCGGGGTTCCGATGGACCGACCCCGCTTGAACCCGACACGAACCGGACCTCGCAGATAATACGGGCGACCTAAAAATTCTTCAGCTTTGGAAAGCTCACCATGTTCCAGAAAATTTCTAATCTGCGATGAGGATACAATTTGACCGTTGATTTCACAGGCTCCGACAACGGTGAGGCCTATCCCCTTCTTCTGGCAATAATTTTTCAGAAATTCAATATTTCCGTCTCTGGATTTGCCGAAGCTGAAATCATAACCCACAACAATGTGAACAGGATTAAATATTTTTTCGACATAACTGGATAAAAACTGTTCGGCACTCATCAATGAAAAGTCTTTACTGAACTTTTCTTCCACCAGATAGGAAACTCCGATTTTGGACATCATTTCAAACTGATCTTTGTAATCAAAAAGTCGGTGGTGCGGCTCATTAGGTTTAAGGATTGTTCTGGGGTGGGGTTTGAAGGTACAGGCAATTGAGACTGTATTATTTTCCTGTGCTGTTTTAACAAGTATTTTTAACAACTTCTGATGCCCTAAGTGAACTCCGTCAAAACTACCTATAGTCAATACTGATGATTTAAAGTGTGGTATTGCCTGTTCTTGAGATCGTATCCATTTCATCTCCTTATTTTACCTATTAACCAGTTGAAATAACGACAGAAATTCGCTATTTTTGCATTGCGTGAAAAAATCTCTTTCTAGAATCTCTATTTGGATGCGCTGGCTCTACCAGAAGCGCGGTTTTTTGCTCAGGGCCCTCATTTGTTGGCTTTTTTCGCTCTTTTTTCTAAAATTCGATGAAAGTGGAACCTATGACATTCGCTTTCAACTTCGAGGCGAGCAAAAAATCTCGCAGAACATAGTTCTGGTAACTCTCAAAAATTCCGAATTTTCCAGAATGTATGATCTGAAAACAAGCAGCCTTATTAACACCAATGAACTTTCTGACCTCAGCGATAGCTTTTATTGGGACCGGGAATTGTGGCGGCAACTGCTGGTTAAAGTTCTGGACCAGAGTCCCTCCAAGGTGGGCATAACTTTGTACTTTGGGGACAACGTCGGACAATTAAGACTCACCAGCCAGGAAATCATGACGTTTAAAGACCCCCGCGTGATTTGGTCCGCAAACTCAAGTGAACCTGAAAAACTTTCTCTTCCGATTGCCACGAAGGCTGATAAATCCAACATTGCACACATAGATACTTTAAAAGATGACGATGGAATTGTTCGACGTTTGATTTTAAATCCTGACTCGATTCCTAATATCGCAGAACGCCTTGCAGGTCAAAAGTCGAAGCATAAAATCTCAAGCCTTCCGATTATCAATTATAAAGGGCACGGGTTATTTCCTGAAATCTCCTTTTCCGATGTGCTCAGCGGAAGTTTGCCGAAAGATTTTTTCAAAAATAAAATTGTTCTGATCGGTACCGAGAAGTCGGGCAATTCACAAATTCAGACCCCAATCGGATTATTATCCCGGCACGAATTTTGGGCCATGGTTACTGAAAATTTATTTACCGATAGTTTTATTAAGAAATTCTCGAGTTCTATCTATGCCGGATTTTTATTGATACTCGCCTGCTTGGCTATTTTAATTATTACGAATTACCCACAGGCCATAGCCCTGTTTTTTTTAGTATGGCTCGCAACGCTGACGGCTGCTTTTTCAGCGTGGGTATTTGATAGTTTTTATATTTGGATTCCTATAGTCAGCTCCATGAGTCTGTTTATTTTTGTCTGGGTACTTTTCATCGGGCATCAAGCGCTCAAAATTGAACAGGCACATGCCCGTCTTCAACAACAACAAAGCTATCTGGCGGAACTCGAACAACTCAAAAATAACTTCGTAAGTCTGATCAGCCATGACCTGAAAACACCGATCGCTAAAATTCAGGCGGTGTTGGATCGGGTCATCGCCCAAGGTCCGCTGACAACCGAACTCCAGACCGACCTTCTCAGTTTAAAAGATTACTCCGAGGAACTAAATCGTTATATTCAGTCTATTTTAAAAGTACTCAGGGTTGAGTCACGCGACTTTAAAATCGTAAAAGAAACTGCCGATATAAACGGAATTATCGAAAATGTAGTGGAACGCTTAAGCCCGTTGGCCCGTTCCAAAAAAATTGAATTGAATCTAAATCTTGAGCCGATGTTCTTAATCGAAATCGACGTAACGCTGATGACTGAAGTGTTTCTCAACATCATTGAGAACGCCATTAAATACACCCCCGAAGAGGGAAATGTCGCCATCAGATCCTTCGAAACAGAAACAGAAGTCTGCGTCGAAATTTCGGACAGCGGCGAAGGAATTGCCGTAGAAGATCAGGAATCGGTTTGGAAAAAATTTGTCAGAGGAAAAGCGCAGGATTATAAAACCAAGGGCACTGGACTGGGACTGTATTTAGTGAAATACTTTATTGAATTGCACGGTGGACAGATATCTATGAAATCAGAAATTAAAAAAGGAACTGCTTTTTTAGTTAGACTGCCAATTGAGATCAATGAATCACCTTTAAGTAAAATTTAAACGAAAACGGATCGGGGTAAATGTGGTAAAACTAAAAACTTTAATTGTGGATGATGAAGCTGAACTGCGAAAATCAGTGGTTTCAATTCTTAAAAACACCAACTTACAGATTGATTTTGAGATTGAAGAAGCAACAAATGGGCAGGAAGCACTCGACAAAGTAAAAGCTCATCCGTTTGATCTTATTCTGATGGATGTCAGAATGCCTGAAATGAACGGTCTTGATGCTTTAAAGGAAATCAAAGAACATGATCCACGGACATTTGTGGTTATAATGACGGCTCATTCAAACTTAAATGATGCCGTTGTCGCAATCAAAGAAGGCGCTTACGATTATGTAGAAAAACCGGTAAGTCCGGAAAAGTTAACGGATATCGTAAGAAAAAGTCTTGAAGCGCATGAAATGATCTCAAATTTAACGGCCTCAAATCCGATTTTTGATGATGACATCGAAAGTGAAATTGTCGGCAACAACACAAAAATGAAAGAAGTATTCAGCTTAATTTACAAATTATGTAAAGTTGAAACAACTGTTCTCATCCGGGGAGAAAACGGAACCGGAAAAGAGCTTGTAGCCCGCGCCATTCACTTCAACTCCCCTCGAAAAAGCGGCACCTTTGTAGCCATTAACTGCGGCGCTATACCTGAGAATCTTATGGAGAGCGAATTTTTCGGACACGAAAAGGGCGCTTTTACCGGCGCAATAGAAAGAAAAATCGGCAAATTCCAGCTTGCGAATAACGGCACTTTGTTTCTGGATGAGATCGGTGAACTGAAACCTGAAATGCAGGTGAAAATATTA
This sequence comes from Pseudobdellovibrio sp., assembly GCA_043734765.1. Classification (GTDB taxonomy): domain Bacteria; phylum Bdellovibrionota; class Bdellovibrionia; order Bdellovibrionales; family Bdellovibrionaceae; genus Pseudobdellovibrio. Next base: position 4,074 of record JAYTFA010000204.1, read on the forward strand.
AGAGCTCTCCAGGAAAAAAAATTCACTCCCGTAGGGAGTAATCGTGAAGTTAAAACCAATGCCCGCATTATAGCGGCCACTAACCGCAATCTTGAGAAAATGATGGAGACCGGCGAATTCAGGGAAGATTTGTTTTACAGACTCAATGTAATGCCTATTTTCCTGCCACCACTTCGAGAGCGACCAGATGATATTCCCGTTTTAGCTATGAGTTTTTTGCAAAAATTTTCGAAAGAGCATAATAAAAATATCAACTCTATTGAGCCCGACTGTTTAGAACTCATGAAAAAATATCGTTGGCCGGGAAATATCCGGGAACTTGAAAATATTATTGAAAGAGCCTTTATTGTTGAGTCCTCTTCGATTATGACCAAAACCAGTCTACCTGATCAAATCAGGGGTGACAGCACGACTGTGTCTGCTAATGTCGGCATAAGACCAACAACTGAGAAAGCAACACTTGCCGAGCCTTTAAATTTTGAAATCTTCAAAGAGCAGGCCGAGAAAGAATTCATCATCAGTGCCTTGAAAGCCAATAAAGGAAAAATTAACCAGACAGTAGCTCAGGCCAATATCCCTAAAAATACACTTTTAAGAAAAATCAGAAAATATTCTATTAATGTAAAAGATTTCAGCTAATATTCAGAATGGATCGGGCTTTATTGAAAACAATAATGGCCTGGATAGATTTCATACAATAATGGTGCTGCAAAGGACATTCATTGTGTCCGTGTTTACCGCAGGGGCGACAGAGTAATTCACTATTTTCAATAACAGCGGCATTGTTACTCCATGGCCTGAATCCCTGATTTAATGTTGTAGGACCGAATATTGTGATAACCGGGATATTATTGTACACCGCCATATGAGTTGGAGCACTGTCGTTTGAAATAACCAAATCATATTCAGCTAACGACTTTATTGTTTCAGAAATTGATAAACTACCCGCTAAAACTTTTACGCCCTCGGCCTGTTCGGCTATTTCTTCACACAATTTTTTTTCTAATGGTCCACCTAATAATTCAACCTGATAGTGACTGTTCAGCAGCAGATTAGCTAATTGAATAAACCCTTCGGTGGTCCATTTTTTTGTAGCCCACACGCTTCCCGGAAAAATTGCAATTTTTTTTCCTGATTTTTTTGCGGGTGCTGCGGAACGGAACGCAAAATAGTCTGGCACCTCGGCAAGGCTGCTGTTGTTCAGATATGAATAATCTTTACAAATAATTTGCTCAAAGGTTACCGGGTCTATGGTTTCGAGTATCGCAAATTGACGGATGACCTCGGGATACTCACTTCGATACGGCACTAAATCATCAAAACACCAGAACCCAAGAATGGAAGTAAATCCGATTTTTTTTTCAGCTTTGATTTTTGCAGCAAATAACAGGCTTCGCGTTGATTTGTGTAAGCAGAAAATATTCCTAATTGTAAATTTTTTCAATTCGAGCAGGGCTACCCGGTAACTTTTAGAATTTGATTTATCAATCTCGATAATTTCGTCGGCTATATGTTCTTTTATTAAAAACTCACCCAATCCGCGCTTACAGATCACAACCAATTTGTCTTCCGGAAATAATTCTTTAATGCGCATCAGAGTCGGGATTGATAAGATCAAATCACCTAAAAATGCAGTTTGAATGACGAGATTGGACTTTAACGACAACTCTATTTACCTTCTTTTAATTCAATGACTTCCGAAACCAGCGAGCCTATAGGAAGTTTAACTTCGATTCTCAATACATATTTTCTGGCGTCGTCGGAAAGCCAGATAAAAAAGTCAGAAGCATTTGATAACTTGCCTCTTGTGACCACTTCGGCTTTGAGCTTAATTGCATCGAATTCGCCGGCATCGGTATTTAATTTCACCTTCTCAAGCGCCTTGGCTTTAAAGACGACGTTCTTTTCCATGTCAGCTACTCTGAAGCTGCACTCTTTACCCACAGACCACTGAAATACCCGCATGTAAAAGATCGCACTGAATATATTCTGTGAATAGGGTAAAATGGTCCAATTCAGTTTTTTTTCTTCGTGACCATTTTTTTCTGTGTATCTGTGCTCCCAGTAATCAGCCTTCAGATTATCGAAATCAAAATAGGCGCGGGCTTCTTTGACCTGTGCCCAATCTTTGAAATCCATCTTAAAGGCGCCGGGCGCCAGCGTTTCAAAGTCGACATAGGTCTGAACCTGATCATCTACGGCATAAACTCTGGAAAAAAAAGAACTTGTTTTAACATCTATGGAAAAATTGTAATTTTTTTTGCCGTTCACAACTGCGTAGGGTTTTACGGACAGACTGAGCTTTGCGGCCTGTGCGCCGAGATAGCTGACCGCATGTGTGATTTTCTCTCCGACTTTAAAAGGATCAACCAACGGGCGCCGCTGGTTGGCAAACCCTTCAGAGTCTTCAATATCGGGCTGCCTTACCAAAGGTTGTAACGGAATAACTGCTTTTTTTGTTCTTTTTGTTTTTTTTACTTTTTTTACAGCAATCGGCTTTTTTTCTGCTACTGGCTCGGGCGGCAATTCCTCTTTAGTTTCTTCAACTTCCACGATTTTAACTTTTTTATCAAATTCTTCTGTTTTAAATTCGGCGGCTCTTTTTTCATACTTAAGAAGACTCGAGCAGGAAAATGTAAAGAGTGCGATCGCCGCAACT
>JAYTFA010000205.1:0-3501 GCA_043734765.1 Pseudobdellovibrio sp.
ATCAACCATATCTGAAAATCTTTTTATGAGTGTGCTGTTTTCCGTCATATTTTTTTCAACCCTTTAAAATGTCTTGGAACCCGTTCACTTACGGAGGTCAGGGTTTCCCACACAATTGTGTCTGTGCTTGCCGCAATGTCCGCGGCCGATAAAAAATTATTTTTTTCATCGAATCCGAATAAAACCACTTCTTCTTCTATCCAATTATCGATTTGAGATTCCGGAACCACATCCGTTACGTCGAGCATTAAAAAATCCATACAAATGCGTCCGATAACGGGAACTTTTTTTTGCGCAAAGAGCGCATGCGATTTATTGGAGGCCAAGCGATGCATCCCATCGGCATAACCTATCGGAACAACCGCTATTCGTGACGGGCGTTTTGCCGTCCAGGTGCACCCATACGAAACCGATTCTCCCGCTTGGACCAGCCGGATATTATTAACCACGGATTTTAAAGACATCACGGGTTTTAAATCGACATCCGAAAAATGTGCAGCCGGCTGATACCCATACAACATTAATCCCGGCCGAAAACCCCAGGGATAATTTTTGAGTAGTTTATTTTTGCCGGTTGCAAGGCCTGCAATCCCACCGGAATTCAGTACGTGATGATAAACGTCATGGGACTTGAATTTTTCGATGATATCAACAAATCGGATCACTTGCTGAGAAGAAAAACCGGTTTCAGAATACGAATCTTCTCCCATTGCAAAATGAGTGAGAACCGCTTTTAATTTTAATTTTTTAGACTTTGAAAAATAATGATCCAGCTTTTCGGCCTGCGTGGCCTCAAATCCGATTCGGTTCATTCCAGTATCAAATTTTAAATGGACTTTAACAGGTTCATCTGCTGCCGCCTCAAGAGCCTGAATCTGCTCCCATGTGCTGACCACGGGTGTGAGCTGATACTCCAGTATTTTTTCAGCTCCCCGCTTATCAAATCCGCGAAAAACCAGAATATCCGATTTAATTCCTGCGGCTCTGAGCAGCAGTCCCTCTTCGATTAAACAGACGCCCAGAACCTCTGCGCCTTCTTTTTCCAGAGCCAGCGAAACCTGCACATCACCGTGACCATAGGCATTAGCTTTAACCATCGGACAGATAAATCGGTCGTCATTGGCAACCTTTTTAATTTGCGTCCAATTATGGATTAAATTTTCAATATTTACTTCGGCAAAGGTTCGTCTGAATAACTCCATGCTGGGCGTACTCATGTGTTCACTTGAAAATCAGGCTTGTGATCGCGAGGAGCTTTGTAAATACAAATCTTATCGCCACCTTTTGTTAAAATAAAATCAAGTGCTTTTCTGGCTGAGTCGTCTAAAGTTTCTGCGGTTTTAGTTAATGAGGGATATTCACTGATGCCCTGACTGACCGTTACTACAAAACCCGTTTTAGAAAAGCTTTCCAACTTGAGCTGCTGCCTTAAACGCTCGGCGCGCAGAGCTGCACCTTTGCGATTACAATTGGTTAACACGATTGAAAATTCATTATCATCGGTGCGACAGGCGTAATCGGGCAACCGACTGGTCTGCTTAATCACTTCAGCCACTTTTTTAATTATTTCGTCACAAAAGGCCCGCCCCTGACTCACTTCGATTTCCCTGAAAATATCCACGGAAACCTTAATGACTGAAATTGGTGCGAAGGTTCGTTTTGATCGATCAATCTCTTTATCTAAAATACGCTTGTAAAACAATTGATTATAAAAACCCGTTAACGCATCTTCCACATCTAAATGCATCGGTTGAGATTCCAGCGCAATCAGATTGTAAACCATAGTCATTAATGAAAAATCTTCGGCAACTTCTGCAGAAATATCCTGAGGTGATATCAGTAGCCCCTCGATTTCATCTTTGACAATCAGAGGTAAAATTTTAACGGTGTCGACTTCCCATTTATTCTTGATATAAGTTAAAAAAGATTCAGAAAACTGACCTAAAATAACATTATTATTAAAATCAGTCTGATCTGCCGGAATTTTATAGGAAAGCCCCTCAATCCATGATTCCGGGAGGTTCTGACTTGATACGGAAATATAAGTCTGAATGGATTTTACATACTTTAAAAACGTCCATGACTGAGTGGCTGACTGTTTAAAAAATATCTGGATGAGTTCTTCTTTGGTTTCCGCCACACGGTAATCGGCAATACGCATCTGAAACGGGCGCGCAGTAGGCCCCGCATGCTGTATCTGAACGGTTGTTTTCAGCGTATTTAGCTCCTGCAGGGTGGCCTTATATGTATTGTAAATCTGTTCGTTCTGATAAAGTCGATAAAGAGCCTCACAGGTTTGATCTACAGTCATGTTAATCTGCTCGATGATAGCGTCGTGTGCACGATCAAAAAACTGCACCATATTATATTCGCGGTAATCATGCAGTTGGTTTAAAACTTCATTTTGAGCCAGACAAATAAATTTAATTTCAGAAGATATTTTCAGTGTGTTCTGAAAAACCTCGCTTAATGGAACTACTAATGAAGCCTGATCGATGATCACAACATGAGGTGGCTCTAACGCGGATCGCATGTACATGTCATCGTAATCCGAAAAAAAGTGAGCGTTGTATTGAGCTGTCGTCATCCTAAATTTAACACGGCTTCCAAGATCAGCATCTTGCGAAAAAATAAAAACCGTAAACTCAGGCGCCAGCTCTCTTATATTCATGATTTCTCTGGTCGTCGGATGTTTACTTTGAACTCATTAACGTTGAAATCTTTTCTTTGTATTGCAAATCTCGGCTTATCAATCGGGGCGCCGATCGCCGAAAGACTGACTTTCTGCGAAGTTAAATTTTTTTTCAACATCTGAGCCGAAGGATTTAACGTGGCCGTGTCTTCGTTGTCGAAGTCATCCAGCGCTAGTGCCTTTTCTATATCGGAGATATCGATCTGGCCATCCTGAAACGCCAGAAACTGAGGGGATTTGCCAGGAGAGGTTTTTTCCTCGTTAAACCTATTTTCATAAGCGACAGTTTTGGTTACTTCTTCATTTTCTTCCAAGGTGCTTTTCCTGTTCTCAGCTTCGGTTGCCGGATTTATCGCATAAAAATCTTTTGCCGGAATTTGTTTTTTTTCTGCAACAGCGGTAGCGGCCATTACCGGTTTTTCCTGGGGGACCACGGCTCTAACCGCAGTTTGTGGAAGTGGTGAATTTTTCTGAGCCGTTTTGTTAACCAAGTCGCCGACCGTATCTTTATAAATCTGGGCCCGTTCCTGTTTTTTATAACGTTCTACTTTTCTTTCCATCGGATCCAGTGTGTAAAATAAAATAGCGATTAAAATGCAACCGAAACCTGCAACCATCCCGATAATAGACCACGGCACAACAAAGCCCGCTGCAATTTTCTTTTTCAGAATATAATTCATTGCAATCAGATTTGTTCCCACGATTTCCTGCTTCTCCAGCAGATATTTTTTCTTTGAAAAGCCGGGCTCCTGGGTTTGAGTTGCGATGTAGTCGCCTTCGGAGTGCGCGGCAAGAATATTCTCTGTCGT
>JAYTFA010000206.1:0-11805 GCA_043734765.1 Pseudobdellovibrio sp.
TCGTAACACGCTTACGGGCAAATTTGGTTAAATCTTTTCTGAAAAACGACTGCGAGTATTTTTCGGGATTAGGCAGGACCATCGCTAAAAATGCAGCCTCGGTAGGCGTAATCTCGCTGGGCAGTTTTTTAAAATAAAATTGCGATGCCTTTTTGATTCCATATATATTTTTACCGAACTGTACGATGTTGAGATATTTTTCCAGAATTTCTTTTTTGCTTAATGTGTCTTCAAGTTTAAATGTAATAAGGGCTTCAATGCCTTTTCTGAGGAAATTTTTATTTTTTGACAGAAACATATTTTTTGCAAGCTGTTGTGTGATTGTCGAGCCGCCACAGACAATACGCATTTTTTCTTTCAGCTTTTCAAAGCAATGCTGAATACCATCCTCATCGAAGCCGTTGTGCTGGTAAAAAGTTGAATCTTCAGTGAGGATAATCGCATTCTGCACATTCTTTGATATTTGTGACAAAGGCACGTAATTTTTAGATTTCGGGCAAAGATCCACTTCAAACATAGATGTGGTCATGCAGCCTTTAATTTGTTTTTCAGAAGGAAACCAGATCAGAAATCCTATGATTAATAAAACAACTAAACTGAACCAGATTTTAAATAGGGTTTTCATTTTAAATAGCCGTGGTCATTCATCCAGCGGACGCTGTTTTCAATAGCCTTGTCAGACGAAGTTGGTTTGTAATTCAATTCTTTTTGGGCTTTGGCCGAATCAAACCAATGAAACATCGAAGCAGTGTAGGCATTTTCACGGCTTACGCCGATATTAATATTAAATTTAGCAAGCAGATCCCCGGTAATACCCAGGGTGTGAAGAACAAGGTTCGGCATATAGATGGGCGGAGGTTTAACTCCCGCGTAATTCGCAATCTTACCGAAGAGTTCTTTGATGGTCATATTCTGATTGGCTAAGATATATCTTTCGCCATTTTTCCCGTTTTTAATCGCCAGTAAAATTCCTTCAACAACGTCTTCGGCCGCGACTATATTTACGCCGCCGCTTGTGTAAAACGGAAATTCCTTTCTTGCAACTTTAACCTGAGTTTTGCGACTTCCTTTTTTGCCATCACCAAAGCCGTATATCGTTGCGGGATTCACACAAACAGCATGGATACGTTTTTCACGAACTGCTTTAAGTACGATTTCCTCAGCTTTTTTTTTCGTTTCAAAGTATCCGAGATTTAAATGTGAAATACTATATTGAGAGGTCTCGGTTAAGACCTTGGGCCTAAAAGAGGCACCAACAGCCACAACTGAAGAAACATGTAGTAGCTGCGGAATTTTGAGCTCTTCGCATATATCAACAACATTTTGTGTGCCACCGACGTTTACTTTATCCATCAGCGGGCGTTCGGATTTTTTGTAGGCAACGACACCAGCCAAATGAAAAACAATATCTTTGTTTTTAAAAGCCTGTCTCAGAGATTCTTTATCCGTCACATCACCATAAACATATTCGGGCTTATCATGTTCCATCTCTGAAAGATCGCTTTGCCTTCTTACGAGTGCCGCAACGTCGTGCCCTTCGGCAAGCAGTCTTCGGGTAAGCCATGCTCCCAAAAATCCGTTTGCACCTGTGACCACTACTTTCATTGCGGCTTCTTTCTGTTAAGTAAATAATTTAATAATTTTTTAGCCAGATTCGAAAAGAAAAGGCCCCACAAATATCCTATCATACCTCCAACAATAATATCAGAAGGGAAGTGCACACCGTTATAAACCCGGCTGTAGGCAACCAGTGTTGCAATGGTATAGAGAGGGATTTTCAACTGAGGTATAAACTGGCTCGTGTAAGTTGCAAATGTAAACATGTTTGCGGCATGATTTGAATAAAAACTATAACTTCCAGCATCTGATCTCTTAATAGTTGTGACGCTGATATTATCAGGTGGACGAGCTCTTTCGGTTATATTTTTAACTTTTCCGCCTATAAAGTCATTTATTCCCAGAGAAAGCAGCAGGATCAAAAATAAAGTTATACCTTCGCGTTTAAATTTCTTTATAAACAAAAAGGCTATAAGGGGCACAACTATAATTTTAAAATAAATAGTTTTATGCAGATCAGTTATCCAAACAAAGAAAATATCCAACAAAGGGTGAGTGAAGTGGTTATTTATCTGCTCAAAAACCCAATAATCTATATTTAACAGAAAATCTGACATTGCTTTAGTCTAGCCCGTAATGGTTCAAGGTGAAAGCTTTGTTTATGTGTGGCAAAATTTTGGATATGGATAGAGCTACAATTTTCGGATTAATTATCGGTATAGGCGGAATTTTATTAGGTAATTTTTTTGACGGAGGGCACGTTGCCTCATTAGTTCAGGGAACAGCCTTTATAATTGTGATGATGGGCACCCTGGGTGCGGTGCTGGTTTCCAATAAATCCAAAGATTTAAGACTTGGATTTCAATTGTTTAAGCAAAGTTTTAAGGAACAGAACCTGAATTATGATAAGCCCATTTCAGAGATCGTTGAATGTGCAAGATTAGCAAAAAAAGAGTCTCCTTTGGCTCTGGAGCCCAAGTTGAATCAGCTGCAGTCTCCAATGTTAAAAGACATATTAAGAAATGTTGTCGATGGGGTTGATGTAAAACTGACAAGACAGATTTTTGATAATATCATTCATAAAGAAGAGCAAAGGCTTTTATCAGCCGGCAAAATTTGGTCTGATGCCGGAGGGTTTTCACCAACTATCGGGATTATCGGAGCCGTTCTCGGTTTAATTCACGTCATGGGAAATCTAACAGATACCAGTAAACTCGGAAGCGGAATTGCAGTTGCGTTTGTAGCAACAATCTACGGGGTGGGCTTTGCAAATTTAGTTTTTATCCCGATCGGAAACAAAATCAGAAAAAACATTCTCGAAGTATCAAAGCACAAACATATGATTTTAGACGGGGCGCTGTTAATCGGAACCGGGCTTAATGCTCAGCTGATCGAACAAAAACTGATATCGTATAAGAGTAAATAATGAGTGAAGACTCAAACCTCAGAAAAAATCATGAACATGAAGAACATGAAAATCATGACCGATGGCTTGTTTCTTATGCTGATTTTATAACTCTCCTGTTTGCTTTCTTTGTTGTCATGTACGCCACTTCAAATAACGACCAGGATAAGCAAAAAGCCTTCGAAAAATCTGTTCGTACAAATTTAAAACTAGTGGGCACTAATTCAGGCTCAGGTGGTGCGCAAGAGGGCAACGTCGGCGGTCAAACCGCAGGAGAAACCCTTATTCAGCTTGATGGTTTCCCGCCGCGGGGTGCCCCGGGTGAGACCGAACAGTATATTGAACGTGCAATAGATAAAAAATTCGATAGTTCGGAAAAAGAAAAAATTCAACAACTCAGACATGATGCGATTGGTGTGCGTATTGCGCTGGCTTCATCTCAGTTTTTTCTTCCTGGCGGGGTTAAGATCAGAACCACCGCGCTTACGGCCTTGGATAAAATCGCACAAATTCTAAAAGAGACAGATAAAAAAATAGTTATCGAGGGTCATACGGATAACATACCGGTTGCCGGTAATGCTCTCTATGAATCGAACTGGGAGTTGGCTTCGCTTCGGGCAACCAGCATTGTTCGGTACCTGACCAAGTACCATCAAATTGATCCCAAAAGAATTTCAGCGACCTCTTATGCAGACACTAGGCCTTTAAAAAGCAACGATTCTGCAGAGGGTCGCTCTCAGAATCGTCGGATAGAAATCTATTTAATTTTAGATGAAAAACTGCAGGATTAGGTCAGCAAATCAGATTATTCGCACTCACGTAATTCTTTTTCAGTGAATTTCCCGTTTGAAGCAACTTTAACAGCTTCTTCAACAGACTTGCCTTCAATTAAAGCTTTTTCATATTTTTCGATAAAAGTTTTAGAAGATTGTCCGAAATCTAAACTGGAAATTTTACCTGAAATTTCAATAATTTTAGCAACAGCTTCTTTTTGCTTTTGGGCCTGTTCGCTGTTGACAACTAATGAGTCGATTGTGTGTGAGGCTTTTGCGATCAGCTCAAGGCTTTTCTTAGCCATGTCTTTTTCCTGAACGGTAGAAGTTGAATCTTTGGCAATTGATGAAAGTCTTGCAACCTCCGTTAGAATATCTTTTGCATTCACATTCATTAATTTAATAAGACCTGAGTTCTCCACAGCACTAAAGCTCACCAGCTCTTTTAATGAAAGATCTAACATCTTGGTGATTCTATCCATAAGTCTTGCATCCGATGTTATGTCTTTACCGGCTTCGCGGGCTTTTACGATGTCTTGGTAGGTTGCAGATCTTTCAATGCGAGCCTGGGCCTCTGCTGTGCTCATACGTTTAACTTCGGCAGCATACGCAAACTGCGTTAACACTAGAATTGCAGCCACGATCATTTTTTTCATTTTATACCTCTTTTTTATTTCAACGTTCTTCTATTTTTTCTATTTATCAATTTTTGTACCTGTTATTTTTACTTTTAAATCACTGTGTTCGTTTTAAGTTCGTGATTTTTAACAAAAGTCTCAAAATTGGAAACAATGTCAAATTCATAAACAGCGGGCGCTAGTTCGAACCTCTGAACGGATTCACTTTTTGCGCGCCGGTCTTTGGCTGAGCAGGGTTTGCATTGTTCCAGTCAGCCATAAATTCTTTGCTGTCCAACTCTAGACTCTGAGCCAGAACAATTCTCATACGAATAAACCGGCGAATTTCAGATTCCACCTGTCTTAATCCCCGAACTGCGGCAACCGTCATTCTCTGTTTATAAGTAGGGTTCATGACCGGTATATCTTCATAATTTTTCTGGGAGCCCTCTGTTCCCGACGCTGATGCAGGAGCAGAAAGATCTTCAGTGTCGGGGCTGGCCCCTTGAACTACTTTTTTAAGCTGAGCCAAAACCAAAATGTCATTAATCGCGGTATCAATCTTTTTTGAGTAAGCAATGTATTGGTCAAAGTTAACCTGCTTGTACATTATAAAAACATAGTAACCGTCTAGTAGGCTTCGTAATTTTGCAATTTCCGGCGGCGTTTGCTTATAAATCGATGCATAGTTCAATTCTTCTGAGCTATTACGTGAAGACTCCAGATAATTGAACACATTTGATTTCTTGTCGGGCATTACGGGATTATCAATTAATGCTCTGTTAATTATCTGTAAATAGAGATCCGATTCAAATTTTAAGCTGGCCTGTAAGCCTTTCGGCAAGTACTTGCTTTGGTTGAGTCGGTCCACAAAAAATTTAAAAAATGATCTGTGATCGAAGAAGTTGTCATAGGCACTTTCGAACAGTTTTTGAAATCGTAAATCAAAATTCTTGAATTCTACATTCAGTGGCACTTTGGCATTTTTAATCCACCACGTATCAAAAAGATTATTCTTTTTTGAGTCTCTAAAATCTCCAACCGCCTCGTAGTTAAGATGAGACAAAATATAATCCTGTAATGATGAATTGCCTATCTTGGTTGAATACAGATTATTTGTATTTTTAGAAGTCGTGCAGAAGTTTTCCCGATCTCTGTCTTTTTCGGGAATTAACAAAGTTGGCGGATCAAACTGCGGGGCAAGAAAGTCCACTCCTGCTAGGCTGGTTTTGCTTAAACTGGCAACGGCATTTCCGCAGATCAGCTTATACATCATTAAATCAGCTTCTTTATTAAATCTGTATTTTTTAATTAGCGACCACTTGCTATAGTCTGCTGCTTTAGCTGTAGTCTGATACACACTGTTCGCCGCAAAAGCCTGAGAATATCCTGCAAATGGGTAAACCACAGGAAGCGGGTCGCCTAAGAAATTCCGCAGTTTTTCCATAACTTTGTTAAAGTCGACAGAATACCGGCGATAATCGTTTTTTTGATCTGTCATTTCTTCGGCTGAAATCAATTGGTTTAATTCATTGAGTCCTACAGACATTTTTGTTATGTCCTGGCTTAATAGTTTTTCGAGAATCGAATTTAATTTCTCAAATTCAGCCCCTTTTAGAACGGCCAAAACTTCTTTAAATTTTGTTGCCACAGCGATGATGTGCTCTTTTTGCCTTTTCTCCAACTCGTTCGGGCTCAGGATATAAAGATCCTCCATCTGGCCGCCGACCGGCTTGTACGGGCCCGTTGAGACTCCATACAGTGGTAAAATTCTGAGAGGGTAGCGCGAAATAACAGTTGCCGCCGAAGGCGCCAACTGTTGATTTTTGATCTGATGACCGATATTCAGTGTTTGAAACATATTATCGGAAAAGCCTTTATAATACTTATAAGAGTAATCAATTTGATTTAAAATTTCTTTGGTCATTTCCATCCATCCGGCCAAATCAGTTTCAGCGTCTTGGTTCAGATGCTCACGCCACTGCTGCATCTGGGCACCATAGTTTGCTATTTCCTTTTCAAACTTTGCGATAGCTTTCGGATTTTTAATTTTCGCCTGATCCCAGTTGCCGAGGTCGGACTCGTGCCACAAATTATTAATTGCCATAGCATCAAAATCAAAAAATATAGGTTTAATTAGATTATTAAGTGGTCGGTAAGTGTAATTTGATAATAGATGATCAACGCCGACGAAGAATGTGAATCGAGTGACCTTACCCGCTAATTTAATGCTTTTTAACACTAAACCGCCACTGGCAAATGAAATAGCCACGTCCGCTGCGCTGATTTTGTAAGCCATTTTCATAACATAATCTTTGGTTAAAACTTTTTCTGCAAACTTAGTCATTGGAACTTTGCTGAACCCCCAACGCGCCCCTTCTTCAAGGGATTCAACGGCTGCCTGAGTTGCCCAAAGAGCAATTATCTGCGGAAAATACTGTGTGAATTTTCCTCTGACAGTCCAGGCACTCCAAGCTTGATTGCAGGATTCCAATGAGGCTTCATCTGTTTTGCCCCACAGCCACTGATCAACACACATCTTTGCACTTTGTCCGAGATCAGCAACGATACTTGATGCTAAGGATCCAACGGCCATGCCTTGATAAGTTAATCTCCGCATCATTTGTTTTCGCGTCATTGCATCCATGGCATTGATGCCTTTGCGTTTGCTGAAAAAATCCATGTAGAAACCCTGAGTCTGCATGAAGGCATAAAAGGAAAGGTGAGCCACAGGATCTTTCAAGGAGAGAATATGTCGCTCCATTGCCAAGGGATCTCCATGAGATTTAATCCACATTGAATTAAAAGTGACAGCACCGATTGCAATAAAAAATGTTAATGACTCAGGCGTAAATCTTTTTGTAGTACTTAAAAACACACCGTCTCTTTGGGCAATAATTTGGTCGTGTTGTTCCATTTCATGAAGTGCTTTTCTAATGAGACTCAGGGCGTTTGGATTCTGAGGTGTGGCTTCAGTTGTAAACAAACCGAGCTGACCCTCATCTGCCCCTGTTTTAACTAATACAGGAGCAACTATATCTTTATCTGAACCTTGTTCCAGAGGGAGTTCTAACTGGCGCGGAGGTTGTTGCGGTTCATTTAGATCTAAAGCGAGCTGACCCGCAAATGAAACGGAGTTTAAGATAAAAATAAATAGAAATACAATATGTCTCATATTGATTCACCCTTGCTATTACTAATATAGTTGCAAGGATCGGGCAAAAATACTTGTCTCAGATCTAATTTAAACTGAGCTGAGCGTTTAGTTTTGAGACAAACAGTGACATGCGCCTCTTTTGTCATACGATATGTTTAAATACTAATTAAATCGGAGGTGTTCCTTGCGATCAACAAACACAGATGCGTATGTACTATCCAGCGCCAGAATTCCATTTGCAAAAAGCCAAACAAACTATGCCGACGTTACGCGAAAAGATTTAATGGTGGCTTCATTAAACAGCTTAATCCAGAAATCTAATCTGAAAAATAAGATTGTTGATGATGTTGCCTTGGGTGCCGTGATGAACAGCGCTTCAGATTATAATTTGGCACGCGAATCCGTTTTAGATACAGAGTTACATCCGGAAACCCCTGCTTACAATGTGCAAAGGGCCTGCGGCACCAGCCTTGAGACCATATGGCAAATGGCCTTGAAAGTACACGCAGGGCATATTGAATACGGAATCGCAGGCGGTGTTGATACGAATAGCGATCTGCCGATTGAAGTTTCAAATGAAATGAAAACCTTTTTACTCTCGATGAGCAGAGCAAAAAGGTTTTCTGAAAAATTATCTGCTTTAGGACAGCTTTCTTTTAAAACCTTGGTGCCAAGGCTACCGGCGGTTGTTGAAGCGAGAACCCTGATGTCGATGGGTCAGCATTGTGAGTTGATGGTGAAAGAATGGCAGATCACACGTGCAGACCAGGACCAATTGGCATTCATAAGTCATAAAAATGGCAGCGCCGCTTATGAAAGGGGATTTTATGATGATCTTGTTGTTGAATATAAAAATTCAAAAAAAGATCTGACTTTAAGAGCAGACACTTCAATTGAAAAGCTGGCAAAACTTAAACCTGTATTTGATTTTACAAACGGAAGTTTAACGGCCGGAAACAGCTCTCCATTAACGGACGGCTCAGCCTGCGTTCTTGTGGGAAATTTAGAAACGGCATCAAAGTTGGGAATTAAACCCATGGCTAAAGTGATTGATGTTCAGGTGGCAGCGGTTGATTTTGTTCATGGAGCAGGACTTTTGATGGCTCCCACAAAAGCCGTTGCAAAACTATTAACGCGAAATAAATTAAGTTTTCAGGATTTTGATTTTTTCGAAATCCACGAAGCCTTTGCCGGACAGGTACTATGTAATTTGAAAGCGTGGGAAACCGAAAAATATTGTAAAGAAGTTTTAGGTCTGCAATCCGCACTGGGTTCTTTAGACCGCAGAAAATTAAATACAGTGGGCAGTAGTCTTGCCCTAGGGCATCCCTTCGCAGCCACAGGAGCCAGAATCGCCGGCACTTTGTCGAAACTGTTAAGCGGTGGCGGTCAAAAAAGAGGACTTGTTTCTATCTGCACTGCGGGCGGAATGGGTATTGCGGCTATTCTGGAATCAGTGTAAAGTAAAAAACATGTTAGTCCGAATCAGAGAACAAATTAAAAAACATGGTTGGAAAGCTTTAGTGGCCATTTTTATGTATTACTTAATTCGAGACAGCATTCTTTATATTTTTATTCCTTATATTTTAGTCTCAAAATAAATTTAAAAGTAACTATCGCTGAATAGTTACTTTGTTTAATTTAATGGGCTCAAGCGGTCGGTCTCCGGGAGCTGTTTTCACATTTCCGATTTGATCCACGACTTCGTAACCCTCAACTACTTCACCGAAAACTGTATGACCTTTATCAAGCCATGGCGTTGCCACAGTTGTAATAAAAAACTGGCTGCCATTGGTGTTAGGCCCTGCGTTGGCCATTGAAAGTTTTCCGGGTTTATCATGCTTATTCTGTCCCGGTAGGATTTCATCTTCAAATCGATAACCCGGTCCACCGGTTCCGGTACCGGTTGGGCAGCCACCTTGAATCATAAAATCTTTTATAACTCGGTGAAAAATTAAACCGTCATAGAACGGGCGTTTTGTTTTTTCACCCGTTTTTTCGTCAATAAATTCTTTTGTGCCTTCAGCTAGTCCGACAAAGTTCGCAACAGTTTTAGGTACACGATCATCAAACAATTGAACTTTAAAATTACCTTTGTTGGTCTCAAATAGTGCAAACATTATTTTTTTCCTTTAGTTTTTTTAGCAGATTTATCGGCCGCGGCGGAAACAAGACGTACAGATTTTATTAACACTGTTTTTTCCGGAACATCGCTCAATCCGTCTTTTGTAGTGGTTTTAACATTTCTGATTTTATCAACAACATCCATACCCTCAGTAACTTCGCCGAAAACAGCATATCCATAACGATTATTATCAACGTGATCCAATCTCTGGTTGTCGACTACGTTAATAAAAAACTGTGCCGTCGCCGAATCAACCTCATTTGTACGGGCCATGGCAACGGTGCCGCGCAAATTGGACAAACCATTTTTAGCTTCATTTTTAATGGGAGCCAGGCTTTCTTTTTCTTTCATATCAGGCAAGTGACCGCCCCCTTGAATCATAAATGTCGGAATTACGCGGTGAAAAATTGTTCCGTCATAATGTTTTTTTGAAACGTACTTCAAAAAATTTTCAGTTGAAATGGGAGCTTTGTCTGCATTGAGTTTGATTTTAATGACTCCCAAACTTGTAGTAATTACAACTTCTGGTGATTTTACAGTCACTTTTTCCTCAGCAGCGTGCGCACTAAATGACCAGGTCATCAAGGCAAAAGCTAATAAATAAATGAACAAAACTAAAGCACTATGGTTTTTTCTTATATTAATTTTCATAACTAATAGGTCTATAAAAACTGAATAATTTGGTCAAGCGGCACTCGCAGGAGATTATAAATTATTCCAAATTAACTGACCATTTAGGCCTATAATAGTTCTTAGTATCATTAGTGACACGGCGTTCTTCAGATCCATCAACAGTTGAGATAAAAATCTGGTTTTTTCCAGTGCGATTACTGGTGTAAACAATGTATCGACTATCTGGAGAAAAACTCGGATCTTCGTTATGAGCCGGTTTGCCGTTGAGTTTGAGCGCCGAGGTTACACGTCTCAAATTCGACCCATCTGCATCCATCACATAGATATCAAAGTTTGAGTCATTTTGCCCTGCAAATGCAATTTTATTTCCGTCTGGAGACCAGGAAGGTGAAGAGTTGTACACGCCTTTGTAGGTCAGGCGTTTAACATTGCTGCCGTCGGCATTCATAACATAAATCATAGGACGTCCACCACGCTCAGATGAGAACGCAATTTTGCTTCCGTCCGGACTCAATGACGGCTCCACATTGATGGCACTGGCAGGGCCTTTTGTCAGTCTCGATTCGATTTCACCTTTTAAATTAATTTTGTAAATATCGGCGGAGCCGCTTCCCATCGACATCCCTAAATAAATAAATTTTCCGTCGCGGGTAAACACAGCCCCTGAATTTACTCCCGGCCTGAAAGATGTAAGTATTCTCTTATTTGTCGTCAAATCTAAAATATATAACGAAACATTCGACATGCTTTCGCCATTTTTTTTGATTAATTTAGTAAAGACAGAATATACAATTTTTTTTCCGTCAAAAGACCACGATGGCGAAAGTGAAATTGATTTATGCTGAGTCAGTTGTTCGAATTCGGATCCATCCCAATTCATTTTTGCAACTTCCTTGGGGCCGCTGAGGCCGTTATCAAAAGTCGCAACAATTTTTGCCATGAACGGAGCGCGAACACCGGTCAACGCTTCAATAACATCATTGGACAGCGTGTGAGCAATTGAAATCGATTGATCAATTGTGGCTTTATAACGTTTACCTATAATCAGTTTGCTATCGGCCACGTGATACAAATACATTTCAACAGTAATATCTTTTCCGATAATGGAGTAACCGGCGCGAATTAAAAACTCTGCTCCGATCTTTTTTAAAGGGTCAAAATTGAAACCCGTGATTTCTTCAGGCGCCGGCTTCAGCGATTTTTTTGATAAGTCTTCCAAATAGGCATCATTAATGACCAATGTAAAATAAGTGGAAAGTTCCAAATTCTTTTTTGCGACAGAGTAGATCTCACTGGCAGCTGCCGTAGCGGCGCCGGTATTATTGGCCCCTAGATTATTAAAAAACGGAAAAGCCATAACGCTTTTTTTGGATTTCGCCTCGCCGAGTTTAATATAAGCCTGATCAGCAAAACCGCTCTGGGATAATAAAAAAACAGTAAACGCGGCTAATAACTTCAGTTTTTTTAAATTAATTTTCATATTCCTCTTATTCTGGAAAGCCTATCACGACTCCATCGATACTAAATTTTTCGGTTAA
>JAYTFA010000207.1:0-1680 GCA_043734765.1 Pseudobdellovibrio sp.
GCCTTAACAAAAACTTTCATTTTTTCTTTTACATCATTTTGGCCGGGAAATTCGTCAAAGGAGTGCGGCCGTAATTTGTTTTCCCATTTGATATCAAGATCCTGCATTTCACTTTGCAATGTTCGCTCCATTAGGATTGCCCCGTTAACATTTTCAGGCCTTCACGAACACCGTCTTCGATGGTTATAGTTTGCGCCAGTGACGATACGAACTGATCCACATTTTGATTTTTAAATCCTAAATTAGTTAAAGCCGAAGAAATCTGCCGATGAGTTTCGGTTTGCTTTGACCCCTTGGTTTTAGCCTCAACACGAACCAGTTTTCCCTGCAAAGTTAATATAATCTGTTCTGCTGTTTTTTTGCCTACTTTCGGCAATGAAGAAAGAGCTTTAGCATCACTGGATTCAATCCAATCCTGGATCTGCGCCAGGCGCGCCCCCGACATAACAGAAAGTGCGGATTTGGGACCAACGCCATTTACTTTTAATAATTGAATAAAAAAATCTTTTTCCGGTCGGGTTAAAAATCCGAAAAGTTGAAAGGCATCTTCACGTACATGTGAATAAATCCAGACTTTCATTTGCTGACCTAACAGCATACTGACATCAGAAAGAGTCTGCGCCGGCGCTGAAATATCGTAGCCTACGCCATTAACATTTAAAATAAAAGAATCTGACGAAACATCAAATACGGTACCATCTAAAAAACCAATCACACCAAGTCCTGTTCTTTAAGTTGCTGTTTCATTTTCAACACCCGCAACTGGGTGACGTGAAAACACGCCATAGCCAAGGCGTCCGAGGCGTCTAACGATTTAATCTCGCCGATTTGTAACATGTTCCGCACCACAAGTCGAACATGCTCTTTTTCGGCGGCGCCGTTTCCGGTAATGCCTTTTTTTACAACTCTGGTTGCATATTCATAAACCTGGCAGTTGGCCAGAAGTGATTCATAAATAACAACGCCTCGGGCATGCCCCATTTTGAAGGCACTGTCGGCACTTTTTCCGAGAAATAATTTTTCCAGTGATAAATGCTCAGGTTTATACTTTTCAAAGAGTTGGCGCACTCCCAAACCTATAGACTGTAAGCGTTCAGTCAGTGCAATATCCGGATCAAATTTAAGTACACCGTAATCAATAGGTTTCATTTTACTAGCTTCAACTGATAAAACACCGTAACCTAAAAATCGCGACCCGGGGTCAATTCCTAAAATAATCATGTCTTATTGAATAAGTAGCTTTTCTTTCAGT
The DNA here is from genome assembly GCA_043734765.1 of Pseudobdellovibrio sp. Classification (GTDB taxonomy): domain Bacteria; phylum Bdellovibrionota; class Bdellovibrionia; order Bdellovibrionales; family Bdellovibrionaceae; genus Pseudobdellovibrio. Next base: position 1,253 of record JAYTFA010000207.1, read on the forward strand.
CAATACAATGAGAAGATTTTTATTAGATATGACACAAGAAGATGAAATCGAAGAACTGCAAAAAGAATTGCGATTAGATCCGAAATCTCCGCAATTTGTGAAGTTGGCAGAGCTCTATCTTTCACGTGAGATGGTTGATGAAGCCGAGGCCTTAGTAAAACAGGGATTGAAGTTTCATCCCAGAACAACAAGCGGACTCATCTTAATGGGCCGTATATATAAATTGAAAAAAATGTACACAGAGGCGCTTCATCCGTTAACCGAAGCTACAAAATTAGCCACCGAAAACTGGCGCGCTTGGCTTGAATTAGCTGAAGCTCATCTTGAATTAAAAAATGGCAAGCCGGCTCTTTCTGCTTTTAAAAAAGTATTATTTTTCAATCCGACTCATCCGCTGGCCCGTAGAGCGGTTGCCAAACTGGAGTTGC
>JAYTFA010000208.1:0-3545 GCA_043734765.1 Pseudobdellovibrio sp.
GTCTTGGGTTTTTTTTCAATTTCACGCTCGATGCTTAAAGAAATTTCAACGGACTCGGGGAAAAGGTCTTTTGTTCCCGCATCCGAACTGGAGCTTGAAGAATTCCATGAGCTCACCCAATCCTGCTTACCTTCACCGATATATCGTAATTTAAACTCGGTTACGTTCTCGAGCATGACGATTTCGTTGCCGCCGGTTTTAACGTCTTCATCCACCAGGTTCTGCGTTCTGCGGTAAAGGCATTGGCTGGCCTGTTTAGTGGTTAAATTGCTGCAGCTTTTCAGCGAGTATCCCACCTCTACAAAATCGGCCTGAGTGATATTGGAAATTGTTCGCCCGCCATTCATCGTTACAAAATCAACTTCAGAATCCGATCCGATAAACTGAGTAGTCGGATCCATTCGTTTGGTCTGTCTTGGCGGCGGCGGGGGCTGTGGCGGAGCGGCCACTCCGGCTCTCGGCGGAACTTTACTTTTGGTAACCAGGTCCTGAATTTCTTTTTCAAAATCCCGGTGATGATAAGCCATGTTGATATCTGTTCGGATCATGCGCATCGAATCTCGTAATGCGGAAACATCATCCACTTCGGCCTGAATCTTGGTACGGGCTTTTAATGCGCGGCTGATCACCTGAGTGGAAAGAATCGTAAGAGTGGAAAGAATCGTGATGGCTAAAATAACCTCAAGTAAAGTAAATCCGTTTTTTGCTTTTTCAGATTTTATTTTACAATTGCAGAAGATCATTGGCCGACTCCGCCGGCACCCGGTATCGGCAGAGATTTATTATAGTCGATCATATATATAGTCACATCGGCAACAATAGGTTTTTTACCTTCCTTAAAGATGACACTGACATTGACCTCTTTGATGCATTTTCCTAAAAACTCAGTGTACGTATTCATCAGAGCCAGAAGCATGGGATCTGCGCCCCCGGGCTGAGACGTAAAAAGAGAAGACAGATTCGGCATTTGAAATTTTTTAGATTTTAATTTCCAGGAGTATTGTGGCAGTTCGCTGCCGAAATTATCTTCCTTTTCATCCGGGATAGACTCTAAAGATTTATTTTTATACTCACGTTCGACTTCGGTGACTTTGCGTTCAAGCAGCGATACGATCTGCACCTGCACCTGGGTTTTACGAAGCCGGCTGTACGTGCTGGCCCAGGAGTTGGTGAGAATAAACAACCCGGACGCCATCACAACGAGAGCTAAAACAACTTCAAGCAGAGTAAATCCATTTTTATGTATTTGTTCTTGTCTCAATAATCTCACATTTGATCTCACTGCTAAATGATAGCCTGAGCAATTGCTATCTGGCGAGTTCTTTTAAAAGTTTTGCTTCAGGAATTACATCCGAGCGCCCGGTCAACGGGTTGTATATAAGTGTCCAAATGTTGCCCTTGGGATCTTCCACCTGCAGAGCCGAAGTTTCAATTAACCCCTGCGGAAAAAAATGAATGTAAGCCAAACCATCGGTTACGGTCAGATCCAGGCTCCCGCTTTCAATCTGTTTAAATTTAAATCCGTCGGGGAGAACCTGTTTTTTTTTGAAAATACTGGTGTCTGTCTGAAAATCAGGAGGCGGCTTTTCGGCGTTTTTATCGGGATTTTTATTGTTCTCGAATTCTTTTTCCAGTTTGGCTTTGTCAATAAGAACGGCTTTTGTTGATTTCTCAACCCACCAGCTCTGCTGTTTAGGAGTTAAATCAAACGCCAGGCGGTAAGTTGAACCGCTGAGCTTTGCGCGACTTTTAAGATCTTTACCGGCAACAATAAAATCCCGGAATACCCGGCGTGTGTCTGTTTTTTTGTCAAACAAGCGAGGCGCCGCGATGGCGATGACGGCTCCGATAATGGAGAGAACAACGGCAATCTCTAAGAGAGAAAAACCTTTATTATCATTCACTAGCGGTAGAACTTGGAGAGTAGATGTCTTTATCAGGGCCTTCTCCACCTTCTTTTTTATCTTTGCCGTAGCTTTTTAAATTGTAACCATTTGCTGTAGCTTCGTACACAAAATCGGTTTGCCATTCATCTTTAATCAGGTTTTTTGAACTTTTATTACTTGTCCAGTTTTTACAATCGGCCGTATCACTCACCATGAATTGAAGAGAGGTCGGCAGTTTTCCGCAGTCGGCCTGATATTCATTAAGCTTATTTTCAATTTCGCCCATTTTAATTTTGGTATTCCGAACATTGGCATTATCTCGGCCTTCTTGAATTCGTGGTAAAATTAAAGCCATAATTCCGCCGATAATAACTAGAACGATCATGATCTCAGCTAATGAAAAACCTTTGTTGTTAAGTGCGGGCCCGTTATTTTTAAAAAATTTCATATTCATATAATTTCGCTCCTCGATATTTATAGAATTTAACCTAATTTTGATGTGAGTTCAAACATTGGAACAATAATTGAGATGACGATGATAAAAACCACGACTCCAATTAGCAGCGTCATAATAGGATTGAGCAGGCTGGTAATAGAATCAACTTTTGATTTAACCTGGAAGTCATAGGCATCTGCAACCAAGGTCAGCATATTTTCCAAATCACCGGTTTTTTCGCCGATATTAACCATATGTACAACGAGCGGGGGGAAATGACCCGACTTTTTAAGAGGTCCGGCAATGGATTCGCCTTCGGAGATATTACTTTTGGCTTCATCAATCGCAAGCGCAATCACGTGGTTATTTACAACGTTACGAACAATATCAAGCGCATTTAACATCGGAACTCCGCCTGTTAACAGAGTTGAAAGAGTTCGTGTGAATCTGGAAATCGCCACCATTTTGGTTATTTCACCGAAGAGCGGGATTTTTAATGACAGAGCATCCCAGGTTTTCTTGCCTTCACTCGAATTTTTCCAGTTTAAAAACAGTAGAATACCGATAACTATAAATCCGGCGAAAAAATACCAGTAGTTAACAAACACCTGGCTGATCGACGCAATGACCTGGGTGTACCACGGTAAAGAAATATCGGGAAACGATTCAAAAATAGTTAAGATTTTCGGAAGTACGCTCGTGAATAAACCGAAAATAACCAAAGTAATCACAACCAACATAATAATCGGGTAGGTCATGGCAGCACTGAGCCGCTGACGTAAATCCGCCTGGGCTTCAGTAAATTCAGCTAAGCGGAGTAAAATAATATCCAGTGTTCCGGACATTTCTCCGGCTTCAGCCATAGAAACATAAATTACATTAAAAACTTCAGGGTATCTTGAAAGGGCTTTATGCAAAGATTGGCCTTCGTTGACCATATTTTTACAATCAGCAATGGCTTCGGCTAAAACGGGATTATCCACCTGCTCCGAAATGGCGGTTAAAGCGTCCACTAACGGAATATTGGCTTTAATTAACGTGGCCAGCTGACGGGTCATTAAAGATAAATCTTTTACGGGAACAGAGCCGGATCTTATCCTCAGCGCTGATTTTTTCTGCACGGCTGATTTTTTTTTATCTTCGATCGCCACCACAAAAATGCCGTCTTTTTTAAGTTTCATCCGGGCGGTGCGCAGATTGTCGGAATCCACCACACCCTTTGT
>JAYTFA010000209.1:0-2157 GCA_043734765.1 Pseudobdellovibrio sp.
TACAGTCATAAAAATCCTGACCTAAAAATTGCTCGCTGGAGAGATACCGACATTTACTTAAAAGGCGCTGGAGCCGAAGAAGGTAATCAACTTTTTGCAAAATTATGGAATGATCAACTCAGTGAACAAAAAAAATTAAAGTATGCGAAAATGAAAATAACAAATCTTCGTTCTGCCCAGAATGAGTCCGGGGTTGATGTTGCCATTCTTAATCACGACCCACAGGAGCCACTTGAGGGTTCAACTATTATGATGACGATTCTTAAATCCATCCGTGAAGCTAAAAACACGATTGATATTCAGAATGCTTACATCATTTTATTTCCGGCTTTGAAAGTGGAAATTCAGAAAGCTATTCGGGAAAGAAATGTAAAAGTCCGTATTCTGACAAATTCAGCCCAAAGCGTTGATGAACCCATCGTGTCTATTCCGATTTTAAGAAGCGTGCTGGAGTTTGTAAAAATGGGCGCTGAAGTTTATGTTAAGAAAAATGCAACATTACACTCAAAATTAATAGTCGTAGACTCAGAATTTTCAATGATCATGAGTTACAATTTGCATCCGCGTTCTGAGCGGGTTGAGGGTGAAATGGCCGTAGCTGTGAGAGATTCAAAATTTGCCACGGACTTACTTGAAATCTATAAAGAAGATATTTCCGAATCAAAGGCCCAGCGCATCAACACCGAGAGCGATCTCGTTTTGCCCAACAGCCCAGTAAGCATTCCGACTCTGAGATTATTTTTTGATATGTTATAGTAGTTAAAACTCTAAAACGATGGGCCGCTCACCGGCGGCATCATCAACTGAGGCCGGTGATCTGCCGAAATCAGCAGATTTACTTTCCCCTTGTGGATTAATGAATTCTACGCGTTTCAAAACCCATTGTCGCGGCCACTCATCAGAAGAATTTTTAAATGATACAACAGCATTGAAACCATCGAAGGTGAATTCGGTATCATGAGGCTTTTCTTTCAGAATTTTTCCGATAGCAAGATTAATTGAAGCAATTTCCGCTGGATCCTGTCCTTCACTGCAAGGTGCAACAATTTTCATAATTGGAGGTTCGCCGGCAACAGCAACTCCTTCGGCCACAAATTCAACGGAAATAGAATTATATGTTTTGCAGAGACCCGATGAAAATCCGGAAAATAAAATAGTTTTCTTTCCATCAATTGTGGGCGTGACAACAATTTTATTTTGCAATTGTGCTTTAATCTGACCGGAAGACAGGGTTGTAATTTGATAAATCTTCCCATCAAGGGTTGCAGGATCTCTCTGTACGTAGTTTTTTTCGGAAATCGAAAAAAATGCCGCAAGTCCGACAGTAAAACAAAACATAAAATAGCCGATATTTTTAATATTGGAAGCCATGTTAGAACCTCGTGTTGATTACTATATGCTACCACAACTCGCTTTTGTGTAGTTGTGAAATTCGATATTCATGTCTTTAGCTTCTAGACCAATAGCCAGAAGACCGAGTTTGGCAGACCAACCATACACGTTTTCCTTCGGACAGGCTGTGCGGTTGTCAGATAAATCCGTTACACAAAGTTTTTTATAAACGGCACCCGGGCTATTTAAGCTTTCTGTAGAAGATTTTTCGGCATGAGTTCGCAAAAAGCCGCCGGCAAGCTCACAGCCGATCATGTAGATAACAGGCTCTGCGGAAGCCTGATCAGATGTAACAATAGATGGAATACCTTCTTGGATGATCACCTGTTCGATACTTCTTCCGCCCTTGGCCGCCTTCATTTTTTTTCGGGCATTGTAAGTCCATTCTTTCACTTCATTGGCCGAATTAACTTTTACAACTCCTAAGCCATAAGTTCCGGAATTGTTTTTAACAAAACAAAAAGGCTCTTGGGAAATTTTTTCCTCTGCATATTTAACTTTTAGATTTTTCAGAAACTGATCCACCTGATCTGCCAGGTGGTCACGGCTGGCGTCGTTGTTAATATCAAATTCAGAAAACTCTTCCGTTTCTACCCGTAATAAAAACGGATCCACTTTGATTTTTTTAGCGAAATCGTTAACCAGGGAATTGTAATTTTTAAAATAGCGGGATTTTTTCCGCTGATACCATCCCAGTTCACGCGGGGGATTCATAGGAGTGGTCAGATTTGAAGCCCAATCATCAAGAGAAAGTGAAAAATCATT
>JAYTFA010000210.1:0-3928 GCA_043734765.1 Pseudobdellovibrio sp.
AGTCATGAAAATAAGTTGAGTGTGTTGTTCAGTCTTGTTTTCAAATCGCACCTGGTAGCCCACTTCTTTTCCCAGGGTCCAGTTGTTTTCATCGGCAATCCGGGCCGCAGCCGAAATGGCAGCAATTCTTTTGGGTACCAAAACTATTATTTTTTTAAACTCACCGAAAAGTGCCGCAGGAACCCGCGTTGTTTTTCCAGAGCCCGGTGGCGCCGCCAAAATCAGATTATTATGAGTATCGAAGCTCGCAACAATTTCATCAAGGTAACTGTCAATCGGCAGGTTAACTTTTTGCATAAACAAGAATCATAAACTCAGCTTTTTCAAATTTAAGCTGCTGTTTAATTTTTGAGGGAATATCTTCGATAACTGTTTCATCTTCTTGAGAAAGATTCAGCACCAGCAGAATTTTTCTGTCGGCCAGATGCAAGCAGCACTCGTCAATCATTTTTTTCAGACGGTAGGGCGTGTCCATTAATATTAGACATTCTTTATTTTTTTTGAGGTTTTGCCACTCTTTTTCGCGCGCCACATTTTCTGCCGGGATAAATCCTCTGAAATAAAATTGGTAAATGCGTTCTGAACTCAGAGAGATCAGGCCCATCAGACTTGAGGCTCCCAGCGAGGATTGCACTTTGATATTCTCTTTGCGACAGGCCTGTACCAATTGAAAACCCGGGTCACAAAAACTCGGCGTTCCGCAGTCTGAAACCAGTACTGCATTTTGCTCTTTGCAGAGTTTAACAAGTTCGATGACATCGTCGTTGGTTGAATGCTCATCTAGGACTTCGTACTTTTTAGCTTTAATTTCATGTGCTTTCAGAAGTTTTGAGGCTTCTTTGGTGGATTCGCAGATCACAACATCCGCATTTTTTAGTAACTCAAGCGATCGTAGCGTGATTTCGTCAATTCTTCCGATGGGAGTGGCAATCAAAGTTAACATTTACGACCTTTTGAAATTTTTAATTCTTTTAATAGGATTGACCACTTCTTGCTTTCTGGCGTGGGTGGTGTCGAGAAAAATAATTTCAACTTCAGGGCATGAGCTCAAGATGGCGTTAACATTGACCGGTTCATTTTCAAAAAAATATATTTTTTTGTACTGTTCGTGATTTAAACCTTTGAACCAGTCATCTTTAAAAAGTTCATCGTCCTGTTCCTTTTTCGGTTTTAAAAACAGATTTTTTTCTTCTACCGGAAAGCCCCATTTTTTCAGAACCTCTAACGTACCTTTATACATCCGGGTTTGATCACGTCCGGTAAGATAATTAATTTCACAGCCGAGATCGGCAAGCTCCTGCACAAAACTTATAGCGCCGATATAAGGCACATCATAGTGCAGATATTCACTTGTAAAAAATCTTTCGCTCCAGAAATTGTGGAGTTTTTTAAGAAGTACCAAATCGGATTCCAGGTTGAGCCCGGCCCGCAGAACAGCTTCTTTGATGCCCCAGTCTTCATGGTGAACTTCTACATTTTTGAGGCGATCATCAATATTTAAATCGGCAAACTCGGAAAGTATTTTTTGCGTGCGGGTGCTCACATTAAAGAGCGTAGAATCCAAGTCAAAAACCGCCAGCATGCGCATATTTTGTGCAGCATATTCGCCAGTGATCTTGAGGATTTGGTTAAGATTTGAAGGAATTGCACTCATTTTCAACCGAGTATGTCTCTAATGAGTAAAAAAGAAAAGTGTTTTCTATAAAGAGATTGGAATCGAGACACTCTTTTGTTAACTTCTCTCGAATTTTGCGTTTTGGAAAGAACTAAACAATTAGGGAGAATTATGAAAAATGTAATCAAGAATTCAGCTCTGGCAACTCTGGCAGCTTTAGCATTATTGACAACAGCTTGTACTAGAAAAACAGCGGCACTGGGTTCCGAAGAAAATCCGGTTAAACTTCATTTTGTTCCTTCGGTTGATGCAAAAGTAATTGAAGACAATTCAAAAGCATTCAAAGCCTACCTCGAAAAAAATACTCCCTACAAATACGAAATCACAATCCCTCAATCTTACGTTGCGGTTGTTGAGGCTTTCGGTACAAAGAGAGCTGACGTAGCGGCATTTAACACTTTTGGATACATTTTAGCTCACGACAAATACGGAGCCGAAGCTAAAATGACGGTTTTACGTCATGGATTAGCAACTTATCAATCACAGTTCATTGTTAAAGCGGGCAGTTCCATTAAAAAACTTGAAGACCTTGCAGGTAAAAAAATTGCTTTTGTTGAACCGGCCTCTACCTCTGGTTATTTATTACCTTTAAAAACCTTAAAAGAAAAAAATATCACGCCTAAAGAAACCGTGTTCGCCGGAAAACACGACAATGTTGTTTCAATGGTCTATCAGGGACAAGTGGATGCAGGCGCAACATTTTACTCACCGCCGTTTAAAGACGAAAAGGGCGAAATGAAAATGGAAGACGCCCGTCGTTTGGTGTTAACTCAGTATCCTGATGTAGAGGCCAAGGTCGTTATACTTTCGCTTTCTGAGCCGATCACAAATGATCCGATCGTATTCAGAAAAGATATGCCTGAAGAAATGAAAACCAAAATCGTTGATGCAATGATGGCGTTTGTGACCACACCTGAAGGTAAGGAAGCATTTAAAGCTATTTACGGAATCACTGAAATTAAAAAAGCAACTGATGCCGATTACGATGTGGCCCGCGCCATGTTAAAAACGGCTGGCGCAAACGCAGAAGATCTTTTAACTAAAAAGAAATAATAAAAGCTTAACATAAGGGGGATTTGTGTCTGAGCCTATATTGAGAATTAAAAACCTGGAAAAAACTTACCCGAACGGCATACAGGCGCTTAAGGGTTTAAGTTTTGATGTTAAAAAAGGTGAGTTTCTCGTTATCATAGGTCTGAGCGGCTCAGGCAAATCAACTCTTTTAAGATGTCTCAACCGACTTCACGATCCTACCGGAGGCGAAGTTCGGTTTCATGATAAGGACATCGTCCAGTTATCCACAGCAACTGAAATCCGTAATTTAAGAAAAAAGATCGGTATGATTTTTCAACATTTTAATCTTATTCCGCGGGATACGGTACTCAACAATGTTTTAATGGGTAAACTTGCGTACACACCTACCTGGAAAAGTATTTTAGGTTTCTTTTCGGCTGAAGATAAAGCTGAAGCCATGAAGTATCTCAAATTAGTTGGCATTTCTGAAAAAGCGCATATTCGCGCGGATCAATTATCCGGTGGTCAACAGCAGCGCGTAGCTATTGCGCGGGCTTTAACACAAAATCCGGAAGTCTTACTTGCTGACGAACCGGTGGCCTCATTAGATCCGGCAACCTGTCATACGGTTATGGATTATCTGAAAAAAGTAAATCAGGAACTCGGAATTACGATTGTTTGTAATTTGCATTTTTTATCGTTAGTGAGATTGTATGCCACACGGGTTATTGCTCTTAAAGGCGGAGAACTGGTTTATGAAGGCGATCCGAAAAATATCGACCAAGCCTGGTTCGAAAAAATTTACGGCGATGGCGCCAAAGAAGTTCACATCAACTAACAGGAGCTAAAATGAAATCACAGATTTTTCGCAGATCAATTCTCGATGGCGTCAGTTTTGCACTCTTTGTTTCTGTTTTTTTGACACTTATTTTAAGACCAACGGATGATGATTTATTAAAACTATCGGCAATATCATTTATATTCTTAGGCTCCATGTTGGCCGGTGGGGTGCTCAGCCATTTTCTGAATAAAGCCGGCTATAAAACCTTCGGTGAAAATTTATTTGAACCCGCATATGTAAAAGCCCGTGCTGAAGCTAAGCCCTGGTACCGCACTTTTTGGGGATGGCATTTATTTTTAACTATTCTGGTTTTATTTATCGTGGGGCTTTTTAAAACAAAAGTTTCCATGTACGAATTATTGGATGAAGATGGTTTTGCCGGCGCAAAACGTTTATTC
>JAYTFA010000211.1:0-8109 GCA_043734765.1 Pseudobdellovibrio sp.
TTAAAAAATATCATATACTCAAAATCTGAAACCAATTTTTTAAAGAAAATCAGCAGCAAGGATAAGTTCAGGGTAGCGCTGATTATGGTGGAGACCATGAGCCCATGCACCTGGTAGCGAGACATCAAATGTGGTGCAATTATTAGGTGGATCAGTAAACTAACACATGAAATCACTGCGGGAAACCAGGTGTTTTTCACGGCGTAATAAGCGGGCGTCAGAACTCTCACACCGCTTGAAAAAATCATGATCCAGCAATAAGTTTTTAGAATTTCGGATGTGGCCAGCACATCCGACGGTAAAAATCTTCCGCGGCCGAAAAGCAGGCTGACGATCGGATGAGCCAGAACATAAAGTCCCGCGGCGGCCGACATAGTCAGCAACAGATTCAACTCTAAATACTGCCGGGTTGTCTGACTGAACTTCAGTTTTTCATTTCGGGCCAGAAGGCCTGAAAGGGCCGGCAGCAGCACCGTTCCCAAGCTTACTGAAATCAATGAAAGAGGCAATTCAATCAATCGATCCACATAGTTAATGTAGGATATGGTTCCTTCTTGCAATGAAGATGAAAATCGGAGATTTATGATTGTTGTAAATTGCAACAGCCCCATACCGGCAAGGCCAGGCACCATATTTCTGATCACTTTCAAAAAATCTTTGTTCTTATAATCGAAAGAGATTTTCGGAAAATACCCCGTTTGAATGAGAGCCGGAATAAGGACAGCAGCCTGCAAAGCCCCTCCTACCAAAACGCCGATAGCCAGTTGATCGCCGTGCACCGAAAAATAAGCGTCCGGCAAAACAGTTGAAATGATCATGCATAAATTCCAAAATGTGGGCGCCAGGGCCGGAAGCGTAAAATTTCCCAGGGCATTTAAGATCCCCATCATGTAGGCGTAGGAACTGATAAAAAAAACAAAACCGAACATGATTTTAGTCATTCGCAATGTCAGGAGGTATTTTTCGGTATCGGCGATATAAGTCGAATCCAGAACAAGATTAAGCAAGGGCTCCGGATAGAGAATGCCAACAGCGGTTAAACACCCCAGAACGAGCAACAGAAACGTATATACGGAATTGACTAAATTTTGGGCTCTTAACTGATTGTCGTGCCTGGCTTCAACAAAAATAGGTACGAAACTGACGGATAAGGACCCCTCACCGAGGAGGCGTCTGAACATGTTCGGAATTCTGAAAGCTGCAGCCCAGGCATCGGTAATTCGTTTATCGAAGTAATAAGCCAGTAAACTTTCACGGAGTTGACCCAGCACCCGGCTGGTCATAGTACCAAAAGCCATCTTTAAAGCATTCTTTAGAACAGAATGGTCTTGCTTGTCGGTAGGCTCTATGTTAACTCCTTAAATTCGTTATTTATTAGTAATTTATTATTTGGAGGTTATACCTTGGCACAACACAAGTCAGCAGCTAAAAGAGCACGTCAAGCCGTTAAAAAAAATACAATTAATTCAAACCGTAAGTCTAAGGTTCGTACCGGTGAAAAAAGTTTATTAGTCGCTTTGAAATCTAAGGATGTAAAAGCAGTTCAGGAATTACTTTCTCACTACACAAGCCAAATGATGAAGGCCGCTCAAAAAGGCGTTTTCAACAAAGCTACTGCTTCCCGTAAAATTGCCCGCCTCTCAGCTCAGGTTCATAAAGCCCTGGGAACTAAATAAGAAACTAAATAGTTTTACTGATTTTATATTACTAATTAAGCGCAGTCCGAGCCACGTAAGCTCGGATTTGTCGTTTAAGGGCTATTGAAACATCATCAAAGCTGGCGCCGTAGGTAAAGTTCTTAGTGGAACTTAGCACATTCAGCATAGTGACCCGAACCGAAAAAAAATCTTTATCCGATAAAAAGAAATTCACGATCATTTTTTTGTTAACATCAATTTTGGTATCTGTAGAAAAAGATAAACCGCCCTCACCGATCTCAACGCCGTTTCCGATGCTGGCCGCACCATCGCACATGAAGCTCAGAGCTTTCTGAAACGATTTTCGCGGGTACTTTCGCTTAAAAACTGAGGTGGATTCCGATTCTTTACTCATACTTACTTATCGGAATAATTCGCCTCAGCCTTTAAGGATTTACTGTCTCATTTCGGGATTATTTTTTAGCATTACGCTTGAGTTTGGCTCTGGCCGCAGACAACCTGGCAATAGGTACCCGGTAAGGTGAGCAACTGACGTAATCAAGATTTATATTTTCAAAAAATTCAATCGAATCCGGATCGCCGCCATGTTCACCGCAAACACCCACTTTTAAATTTCCCTTGGTCTGACGACCGAGATCCACTCCGGTTTTAACCAAAGTTCCCACGCCCACCTGATCAATACTTACAAAGGGATCTTTTGCAAAAATCCCCTGCGAAACGTAGCTTCCTAAAAAGCGGCTCGAATCATCCCGCGAAAGGCCTAATGTCGTCTGGGTGAGGTCGTTGGTTCCAAAGCTGAAGAAGTCTGCATGATGAGCGATTTCGTGCGCTGTAACGGCTGCACGAGGCAACTCGATCATCGTTCCGACCAGGTAATCAAATTTAACGCCCTTTTCTTTTTGTACCCTTTCCACCACTTCGATGGTTTGAGCTCTCAGAATTTCCAGCTCTCGAGCTGTGGCCACCAGAGGAATCATAATTTCAGGTACCAGCTTTACGCCTTCCTGAGTTAACTGGGCTGCGGCTTCGGCAATGGCCCTCGACTGCATCTGGTAAATTTCAGGATAGGTAATCGCAAGACGACAACCGCGATGACCTAACATCGGATTGAACTCATGCAGAGAATGAATTTTATGTTTTAAACGGTTTTCATCATATTTAATTCTTTTAGCCAGTTCAGCTATTTCAGAATCTGCATGCGGAACAAATTCATGCAGCGGCGGATCCAGTAAACGAATTGTTACCGGAAAGCCTTCCATAATTTTAAAGAGCTGATAAAAGTCGTCTCGTTGAATCGGTAATAATTTAGCCAGAGCCCGTTCGCGTTCATTTTTAGTGTCGGATACAATCATTTCACGAACCGCATCGATGCGATCTTCACCGAAGAACATATGCTCCGTGCGGCACAGGCCTATTCCTTCAGCGCCGAACTCACGCGCTTTCTTGGCATCAATCGGCGTATCGGCATTAGCGCGAACTTTCAATCGTCGGTGTTTATCTGCCATGGCCATCAGGCGTGTGAAATTACCATCAAGTTTAGGTTCAATAGTTTTAACTTCACCTAACAACACTTCGCCGGTGCTGCCGTCTAGTGTGATGATATCACCTTTTTTGATAACATAACCTTTAGCTTTAAAGGTTTCATTACTATAATTAACTTCCACTTCAGAACAGCCGGCCACACAACACTTACCCATACCGCGCGCCACAACTGCGGCGTGCGAGGTCATTCCCCCACGAGAGGTTAATATTCCTTGTGCTGCCACCATCCCGGCAATGTCTTCCGGAGACGTCTCGACCCGAACTAAAATAACTTTAATTCCTTTATCCCGGTATTCCACTGCGTCTTCAGGGGTAAAAACCACCTGACCACAAACTCCGCCCGGACTTGCAGGCAAACCTCTGGCCAATTCGGTTTTTTTTGCGTTCGGATCCAAAGTCGGATGTAAAAGTTGGTCTAAGGACGCAGGATCAATTCGCAGAATGGCTTCTTCTTCAGAAATCATTTTTTCATCGATCATGTCGCACGCAATCTGCAGAGCCGCTTTTGCCGTGCGCTTGCCGTTTCGGGTCTGGAGCATCCACAATTTATTTCTTTCAATTGTAAATTCGATATCCTGCATATCTTTGAAATAAGTTTCGAGCTTAAGATAATTTTTTTCCAGATCCTTATAGGCCTGAGGCATAATTTCCTGCAGGAGCGAAATAGTCTGCGGTGTTCGTATACCGGCTACCACATCTTCACCTTGCGCGTTGACCAGATATTCGCCGTAAAATTTTCTTTCACCGGTGCTGGGGTTCCGGGTAAACGCCACTCCTGTAGCCGAGTCGTCACCTAAGTTACCGAACACCATGGATTGAACATTAACGGCTGTTCCCCAGTCGGACGGAATGCTGTGAAGTTCGCGATAAGTAATCGAACGAGCGGTGTTCCAGCTTTTGAAAACCGCTGAAATTGAACCCCAGAGCTGCTCCATCGGATCACTCGGAAAACTCTGTCCGGTCATCTGCTGAATCAGAACTTTAAATTTTTTAACTAAATTTTTCAGATCTTCGGTATTGAGGTCGGTGTCGTTATGAATTCCTTTTTCAGATTTCATATCCTCTAAAGTAACTTCCAACAATGAAGAGTTCATCCCCATTACCACGTCCGAGTACATCTGAATAAAGCGACGGTAAGAATCCCAGGCAAATCGCGGATTATTGGAAGAGGTAGCCAAGCCCTGAACGGTTTGATCATTCAAACCCAGATTAAGAATGGTGTCCATCATGCCCGGCATTGAAGCCCGTGCACCCGAGCGCACACTCACCAATAAGGGATTTTTAACATCGCCAAAAGTTTTGCCTATTTTCTTTTCCACTCTTTTCAGGGATTCCAGCACCACGGGCTTAACCCAATCGGGCAATTTTCCACCCTCAGCGTAAAAATGGGAACATATGTCGGTCGAAATTGTAAACCCGGGCGGAACATCCAAACCAATGGCTGTCATTTCCGCCAGATTTGCGCCCTTACCACCTAATATATTTTTCATAGCGGCGCTGCCTTCAGCTTCGCCGGCGGCAAAATAGTATACAAATTTTTTAGGCACTTCTAATTTAAATTGAGAATTCGAACCGGTGTAAGTATCCATAATTTCGCTCTCCGTTTTTTATTTGTAAAAAGTATTCAAACCCTGTGCCACATAGGAATTCAACTGACTGATCGGAACCCGGTCCTGAGTCATCTTATCGCGATGACGAACCGTAACCGACTGATCTGCAGCCGTTTCAAAATCCACAGTCACGCAGAATGGTGTTCCGATTTCATCCTGCCGCCGATAGCGCTTTCCTATGGAGGCGGTTTCGTCATAACTGACATCAAAATCTTCAGCTAACTGATCCCGGATTTTCAATGCAGGGACGGTGAGTTCTTCTTTTTTAGAAAGCGGCAAAACACAGACTTTAATCGGCGCAATATCGGGATGAAAGCCCATAACCACGCGTACTTCCTCGCTGGTTTTGCCGTCTGCATCTGTCTGCGTGCTGACTTCTTCACGGTAAGCATCACACATAAAGGCTAAAATCAGACGATCGCAGCCCACAGCTGTTTCAATAACATAAGGAATAAATTTTTCTTTATTGGCTTCATCAAAATACTCCAGGTTTTTTCCGGAAAACTTAGAGTGCTGGGTCAAATCAAAATCAGAACGGTTATGAATACCTTCAAGTTCAGAAAATCCCATCGGGAAATTATATTCCACATCGGTGGCCGCGCGCGCATAGTGGGCCAGCTTTTCGTGATCTTTAAATTTCAAATTTTCTCTCTTAATTCCGTATTTCAGGTAGAAATTAAGGCGTCGTTCTTTCCACTCCAGAAAAAACTTTTCATCTGTGCCGGGCTTAACAAAATATTGCATTTCCATTTGTTCAAACTCGCGGGTTCTGAAAATAAAATTACCCGGCGTGATTTCATTTCTGAAAGACTTTCCGATTGCCGCAATACCGAACGGAATTTTATAACGGGAACTCTGTTGGCAGTTCTGAAAATTAACAAAATGACCCTGAGCAGTTTCAGGCCGTAAATAAACCACCGATCCGGAATCTTCAAGCGGACCCATATGGGTTTTAAACATTAAATTAAAATTACGCTCTTCTGAAAGATTTTTAGAACCGCAGACAGGACATTGTTTTTTGTTGATATAGGAGTCCGTATTGTCGGCACGAAAACGTGTTTTACAATCTTTACAGTCCACCAGTGGATCTGAAAACCCGTCGATATGACCCGAAGCTTTCCAAACCATAGGGTGCATAAGAATGGCCGCATCAAGACCTACAATGTCCGCTCGGCGGGTCATCGCATTCCACCAACTGCGTTTAACATTCAACTTGAGAAGCGAGCCCAAGGGGCCGTAATCCCAACAACTGCCGAGTCCACCGTAAATTTCAGAACTTTGAAAAACAAATCCGCGGCGTTTAGATAAACTGACAAGTGTACTTAAATCTTTTAAGCGACGCAATTGGGGGGGGATGGGTTCAGACATGAAATACTCCTGTACAACTAAAAAAATCAGTATTTAGACTATCATTTTAGATTAAAAACAGTACACCATTAACATTTCTGTATAGTGTCAAAAAACAAATATTGCATCAATTTACAACAATTAGTTAGATTTAGAATCATTAGCAATGATTCTAAATCTTGCTATGTCAGACCAATCCGAAAACAGATCGTCCTTGTATTCACGAACTCTCCAAAAAAAAGTTCCGGCATCCAGATTTGAGCCTAAAAGCATCTTGGTATTTTTAACGTCGTACTGTTTATAATTTGTCTTAAAATCAGGATCTCCTGCAACTTCAACCCGAAAGAAATTTCCGGGGCTAAGTTTCGAAAGCCATTCTAATCGAACAAAACGGCCTTTGCCTTTCTGAAAAAAAATGTCGATGCTTCTTTGCTTTTCAGCAATAAGAGGTTTTACAAGAGCCACAGTTATTTTATAAAGTATTTTACTGACGCTGAACTCAGAGCTGATTTTACGGCCGATTTTATCAAAGGCCTCGACGTAGACCTCATATTCGCCGCAGGCCGGAACCGTTACGGTACTTGCCGGAGACCGGCTCTGCGATTGCCCAATACGATTGAGCTTCTTTTGATCCACAACCAGTACACGGTACTGTTGTGCCAAAGGAACCGGCTGCCAGCTGACCTTGAAGTCTTTTTTAGGCCCCGCCTCATCGTAGTTTTTTACGATACACTTTTCTGATAGTACTTTGGCAGTCGCCTTGTTGTTATGCTTAAATAACACAAAAATAGGACTAGAAAATTCACCTTTAACGTATTTGCTTTCTGCGCGAATTCTCACATATATTGAGGTTTTTTCTAAACCCGAGAATACGGCTTTATTGCCCTGTTGTGTTTGGCTTACGACTTCAGCGAAATCCGCGGAATCGCTTATTTCAAGACGGTACTGGATTGCTCTTTCTATCGGTTTCCAACTCAGGTTTAAGGCCAACTTATTTTGCTTCTGCACATTGAATTGAACGGTATCGAATTTGGGCGGGATTAAATTGTCTTTGAGCGATGCCATCTGAATTAAGCCGAACTCGCCCTTATCTAAATCTGATTTGTTCGCTCGCAGCCGAAAAAAGAGGTCAGGAGATTGTACTTTTGCCAGTACAAACCGAGGCTCCTTAATTAAGTAAATATTTTTATCTGAATGCATTTCAGAGTCAGGACTCACCTCAAGTTCGTACTCACTGGCGCCGGCAACCGCATCCCAGCTCGCGGCAAACTCCAAAGTGCCATCCGAAATCATCTGGATTTTGGCAATTACGTTGCGGGGGCCATTAAGAGTATTAATAAGCTTATTCACGGGTCCGGATATGTCGTTCTGCATCAGCGCGGAGTCGGACCCGCTATCAAATATTTTCCCGGCAATCTTAACCTGACCGGTTTTAACCTTGAGATGGATCCCGCCACAAGCCCGCTCTCTGACCAAGTTAAAAACTGCACCTTCAGCTTCAATTTGAATTTCTTTTCCACAATCTTTTATAACTATTGTCTTCGATTTCGAATCAACCTGAACTTGTCCGAAATTGATATCTATGGAAAGTCTATTTTTAATTTTCTCGAACTTAACCAGCGAATTTTCATTCAAAAATAAAGTAGAACCTTCGTTAAGTTCTATCGTAGCCGACGACTTCTCGCCCGCAAAAAGCGTTTCACCCAAATTCAATTCATCGGACCGATCCACATGTTCCCAAAAGTACTCATAACTTGTTTTTTTTCTAATATCGTTGCCTCGGGTTTTGATACTTCCGATATTTTGTCCCGCGCTTTTAGACGTACGAAGGTAATCAAGATTCAATATCAGAAACCAGCAAGTAAAAATCATTACCAGACAGCAAATAACAATTATTTTATTTTTTGATTTTCTACGATTAGCCACAACAAGTTATCGGTTTTTATCAGGAG
>JAYTFA010000212.1:0-3177 GCA_043734765.1 Pseudobdellovibrio sp.
GTGTACATGTCTTTTAAAACCTGCAGGTTTTCCGGCTTTAATTCTCGTTGTAAAAAATCGATACTTTCAGGAATAAAATCTCTTATCTGTGTATTTTTCGGAATATTTTTTTCAAAGAAAGATTCAAGCCTCATTGCCGAGATTTTTTTTAAAAAATCCTGTCGTGAAATTTTTCTGGGCTGCGTGTAGCGCTGTCTGAATTCAGCGGGGAAAGGGTAAAATTCTTTAAATCTTTTCTCGAAATCAACAATGTCCTGAGCTCGTTTTAAGTGTTCATTTTTATCACCGTTAGGATAAATGGTATTGAAAAATTCAGCCATTAATTTTTTGTACTCTTCCACCAGCTCCTTGTTGTCATAATAGCTGTGCTCTGGAAGTCCCATAAAAGAAACATCAAATGTTAAATCATAAATAAGTGGATTATCTATATTCGGCATAATTTCATATCCGAACACCGACCATTTCTCATTTGTCATATTAGCACGGTTCAAATCAATAAAGTTCCCTATCGTTTTAATCTTACCCATCTCAATCGTTAATTTTTTAACAAGCGTTCTTTCTTCGTCAGCGGCGCCTTTTTCATTCATACAGGCCATATAGTAATCTTTTAACTGCTGAGATCTCGCAGACAATTTTTTTTCATTCGAAATATTTTTAAAAAAATCTTTTTTCTTTTCTAAAATTCGTTCATCAGAGTCATCAAATGCAAAGGTATGTGAGCTTCGGTCATCCCGCAACTTGAACTGGGTTTCTACATTAGAGCAAACGTATTGATGAAAATCATCGCAGGGATTTATTTTTTTATTAAGCTCAAAGGTCCGTATTTCCGGAATAACAGAGCTGGGTTCCGGCGTGGGGATTTCTGCGCAGAGAGCAGCAGACGAGCTTAATAGTAAAAAAACAACAGTTCTAAATTTAAACAAGACAATCCTCCTGATATTTAATTTTTTGATAGTGAGATGCCTTAATTCTGCCATGACTCAAGTCATGGCGTGAAGCTTTTTTTACACAATAGACATCACTGCAACTTCAAGTGATAATGAGACCTCATTCACTTATCTAAACAGGAGTCACAGATGTCTGTTCCATTTATTGATTTAAAAACACAATACAACGCGCTCAAATCCTCGATCGATACCCGCATTCAGAAAGTTCTCGAAAGCGGAGCTTATATCGGTGGGCCAGAGGTTGCAGAACTTGAAAGAACTTTAGCCCAACATACGGGCACAAAACATTGTTTAGCTGTTGCTAGCGGTACAGATGCCTTATTGATTCCAATGATGGCACTGGGCATAGGTCCAGGCGATGAAGTCATTACAACCGCATTTTCATTTATAGCCACTGCCGAAACCATTGTGCTTTCCGGCGCCTCTCCTGTTTATGTCGACATTGACCGTAAAACATTCAACATCGATCCTAAAAAAATTGAAGCGGCTATCACTCCTAAAACCAAAGCCATTATGCCGGTTTCTCTTTACGGACAAGCGGCGGATCTCGAAGAAATCAATGCCATTGCCAAAAAACATAATTTATTTGTAATCGAAGATACCGCACAATCCTACGGTGCAAAATACAAAGATAAAAAAAGCGGAGCCTGCACAACGGCTGCCGGAACCTCATTTTATCCGGCGAAACCTCTTGGCTGTTACGGAGACGGCGGGGCGATATTCACCAATGACGATAAACTCGTAGTTATCATGAAAGAAATTCGCGAGCACGGTTCCGAAAAACGTTATCACCATACTCGTTTGGGAGTGAATGGCCGGCTGGATACTATCCAATGTGCAATTTTATTGGCTAAAATGGAAAGATACGACTGGGAAGTTGAAGAACGCAATCGTGTTGCAAAGCGGTACACCGAGGCCTTCAAGGGCCTTGAGTCAATGGATTCACAATTCTCAATTCCTCTTGTTAAGCCGGGCAATATCAGCGTCTGGGCGCAGTATACACTTACGATAACCAACCGGGATTTATTCCAGAAAAAAATGACGGAATTACAGGTTCCAACAGCTGTACATTACCCGCTCACAATGCCGGATCAACCTTGGTACAAAAACAATACAAAATGCCCTCATGACATTTCGGTCTCACGATGGGCCGCAAATCACGTCGTGAGTATACCGATGTATCCTGACATGAATGATAAAACGCAGGATATCGTAATTGATGCCGTAAAAAAATCTGTCGAATTTTCAGTAAAACAAGCGTAAGCTCTGAATATGAAAACAGAATTTACGCCACTGGAAAAATTAGTTACACTTGAGACTCCTCAGAAAAAAATCACCTGGGGAGATACAAAAAATTTCGTATTATTTGCAGGTCCGGATATTATAGAAGATGAGGGCATGGTCATTGAAACCGGGTTGGAGATTAAACGAGTTACGGATGCTCTCGGTATTCCTTGGATATTAAAATGTTCCTTCGATAAAGCCAACCGCCAGAGCTCAAATAGTTTTCGCGGCCCCGGAATGCAATCAGCTCTTAAATCTTTGGATAAGATTAAATCAAAAATCGGTTGTGCGCTAATTACGGATGTTCATGAAACAATTCAGGTTGAAGAAACAGCTCAATATGCAGAAGTAATTCAGATTCCGGCATTTTTATCTCGCCAAACAGATTTGCTTATTGCTGTTGCTAAAACCAACCGTGTTATTCATATCAAAAAAGGACAATTTCTGGCCCCGTGGGATATGAAATCAATTGCAAAAAAGGCCACTCAGGCCGGCAATGATAAAATACTTCTCTGCGAAAGAGGAACTACTTTCGGGTATAATCGCCTCATCAATGACATGACGGGTTTAGTGGAAATGCGCCGTCTCGGTTTTCCGGTTATCATGGATTGCACGCATTCAACACAACTTCCCGGTGCTACCGGTGAATCAAGCGGAGGAAGAGGCGATATGGTATGGCCTCTGGCGCGCGCTGCGGTCGCTATTGGAGTTGACGGAATTTTTCTTGAATCACATCCCAATCATGCTGAAGCTTTGTGCGATGGCCCCTCGTCTTTGCCGCTCAAAAATTTAGAGGATTTTTTAAAAAATTTGCAGCTCATATTTAAGACTCATGGCTTAAGCTAAAAGCCGGCAGTCCCACGGCCGGATGTCCGCGCCCCAGCGGAGCAAATTAAGCACCAGTCCGGGACCGGAAGGCACCAGCACGGCCAGGTGCTGCTTCGTC
>JAYTFA010000213.1:0-7162 GCA_043734765.1 Pseudobdellovibrio sp.
GGCTCTGGTTGCAAAAAGATTAAATCGTCCGGCGCGACTGATCTTAACCAAAGACGACGACATGCATATTACAGGAAAGCGAAATCCATTTGAAAATGAATATGAGATAGGTTTTGACGAACACGGGAAAATTTCAGCTGTAAAGTTTCATCTTTATTCGGACGGCGGCGCCTACGCAGACCTATCAACGGCCATTATGGAGCGTGCGATGCTTCATAGTGATAATGCTTATTTTATTCCACATATGCTGGTCACAGGGCAGGTTTGTAAAACCAATACGGCTTCCAACACCGCGTTCAGGGGCTTCGGCGGGCCGAAGGGTATGATTACAATTGAAAATGTAATGGAAGAGATCGCTCTATTTCTGAAAAAAGATGCTTTTGATATCCGAGAGCTGAACACTTACAAATCGGGACAAAAAACTCATTATGGCCAGGAAATTACGGATAATATTTTGCCGGAACTTTTTGATAAAATCCGCAAAAGTTCAGATTACGATATAAGAAGAAAAGAAATTACCGAATTCAATAAAACATCTGAGACTCATATTCACGGATTAGCGGCTACGGCCATAAAATTCGGTATTTCCTTTACGACAAGATTTTTAAACCAGGCCAATGCCCTGGTGAATGTTTTTCCCGACGGAACCGTGCAGGTTTCAACCGGCGCCACAGAGATGGGGCAAGGGGTAAACACTAAAATAGCCCAGGTTGCGGCTGAAGCCTTTTCAATTGATATTTCGGATGTGCGTGTGATGCCCACTTCTACCGAAAAAAATTCCAATACATCGGCCACCGCCGCCTCAAGCGGAAGTGATCTGAACGGACGTGCAACAGAAGTGGCCTGTGAAATAATTAAATCACGACTTTCGCAAGTAGCCTTACAGGTTTTCAACAGGCCGGCAGAAATGCGGGGCCGAAAAGTTGCGGGAACCGGCACCGCCCCTGAACTTAATATCGAAGAAGGTAAGACATGCAAAGTTATTTTTAAAGACGGATCTGTAATAGACCCTGTTAGTCAGCAGAAAATTTCATTTAGGGATGTTTTGCAGGAAGCCTACCTGAATCGTATTTCTTTATCCGGATACGGTTTTTACAGGTACCCGGGAATTTATTATAATAAGGAAACCGGAAGCGGAGAGCCTTTTTATTATTTTACCAATGGTGTTGCGGTCAGCGAAGTTTCGATTGACCGCTATACAGGTGAAGTGAAAGTAATGAGATCCGATATTCTGATGGATTTAGGGCGCCCTCAAAACCACGATATTGATATGGGCCAGGTAACGGGGGCTTTTGTACAAGGGCTAGGTTGGCTCACTAGCGAAAAACTATTTTATGATGAAAAAGGAGTGCTTAAAACAATTTCTCCCAGCACCTATAAAATTCCCAGTGTGCACGACATTCCGCGGGTTTTTAAAGTTGAGTTTATTGAAAACAAGAAAAATGAAAAAAATCTGAAAGGCAGTAAAGCCGTTGGAGAGCCGCCTTTGATGCTGGCTATTTCGGTTTGGGCCGCAATAAAAAATGCAATTGCGCATGAGACAAAAATAATTCCAAAGCTAACGGTTCCTGCAAGTCAGGAAGTGGTTTTAATGAGTTTGCAAATATGAATCATGACAACGTTGTCGTTACACTGGTTGACTTCAAGGGAAGCGTTCCGCAGATTCTGGGCGCAAAGGCAACGATTCTTGCTACTGGCCTCACACAAGGTACTGTTGGCGGCGGAAAAGTTGAAGCCAAGGCTATTGAATTTGCAAAAGAATTATTAAAAAATCCTACAAGCCCGGTTTGCCAGTTGGTTACCTGGAATTTAACCCGTGATATAGGAATGACCTGTGGCGGTGTTGTGACATTTCTCTTTGAAGTGAACAGAACCATGGTTTGGAAAATTGTGGTCTTCGGTGCGGGTCACTGCGCTCAGGTACTTGTGCCGCTTCTCACCAAATTAAATTGTCATGTAACCTGCATTGATCAGAGGGCTGAATGGATGGATCGCATTCCGGAGGCGCAGAATTTGGTAAAGAAAGTTACAGCTGATCTCAGTTCGGTCGTTAAAGATTTTTCTAACGATTATTTTTTTGTTTTGATGACCCAAGGGCACGGCACAGATTTGCCCATTCTTGCGGAAATACTGAACATGTGGAAAAATGCCCCATACGTTGGTGTCATAGGCAGCAACACAAAAGCACTGTCATTAAGAGCTCATTTAAAAAAAATGGATCTGAGCGAAGAAAAAATCAACAGGTTTTACAGTCCGATCGGGCTCGATTTCGGCAACAACACTCCCATTGAAATTTCTTACAGTGTTATCGCACAACTTTTGCAGGAACGGGATAGCTGGTTTAATTCACATAAGACCAAAATAACTTGTCTATGATAAATGACTATGTCTTAGTACATAGATTAAAGGAGTTTATGATGAAGGTAGCTATCTGTATTTTAGTGTTGATGTTATCAAATTTTGCATTCGCGGAGGAGGCACAACTAGGGCTTATTCTGGGATCCACGTCGGGCCTATCAGGCAAGTATGTATTTGACGGTGACGAAGCCATTGACGGAGCTTTAGCTTATGCATCGGATGGTAAATACGGTATCTCAATCCACGCGGATTATTTAAATAATAAAGCAAGGCAGTTCACCTTACGTCAATTGAATCCACTTAATATGTATTACGGTGTTGGTCTGAGAATAATGAATATCAGAACGGGCACAGACAGCGGAAAATCCAGACTTGGGCTTCGTGCTCCCATCGGCCTCAGTCTAAAGACGGTCAAACCTGACCTGGAAATTTTTGGAGAACTTGCTGCTGTTTTAGATGTAACTCCCAGTACTGATGTAACCATTGAAGTGGGAATCGGCGCAAGAGTCAGATTCTAAAATATTTTTTAAAATCATAAAGGAGAACCACAATGAATAATAAGTTAACAATTATATTAGCGATCGTATTTTCATCTGCATTTGCCAATTCTTCAGAAACAGTAAAGGGTGCCGAGAAAGATCTGGCGACCTTTAAACAGGAAATGACAATCAAGCTGAAGTCGATTGAAGTTGAAATTGCCAAATTAAATGAAAAGGCAAAAACTAAAAGTAACACCGCTCAGGCCAAAGCTGTTAAAAATCTGGAAGAAACCCGTGATAAAATTAATGTGCAATTGGATGAACTTGAAAAAGCAAGCGAGAGCAGCTGGAAAAAGCTGAAAACCCGAATTGCAAAATCCGTTGAAAAGCTGAATGCGCGTACTCAGGCCCTGCTTAAAGATAAAGAATCACAGAATAAGTAGGGGCAATTTTACGCGATCTGAAAATAGATCGCGGTAAAAAAAAGTACCGGTTCTGAGTGGAGCCCCTTCAAAATGTAATAAACTTTGGAGGGTATTTTGCAAGTGCAAATATGTTCAGAAGGAGAAAAAAATGAAATCAACATCTCTTTTAGCATTACTTTTTGTGGGTTCTTTATTTCTGACAGCACAAGCAGCAGTAGATGCCGGGGTAAAAGCAGGATACGACCATAGCATCTTGCTGCAACAAACGCCCATGGATCTTGAGCTGAATAAAAAAGTTCAGCAGCAATTACGCTCTACAATTATAAACTACAATCCGAACAAATTGATTATTTACAGCCAGAACGGGGTTGTAACATTGAAGGGAACAGCAGGCTCTCACGCCGAGGCTGATCGAATCGCAAGCGAGGCTGCACAGGTACCGGGTGTTAAAAGTGTGAATCAGAATATGCAGATAGATAAGTAATGCTTAAAGTAACCTTGGTTCGGCATGCAAAAGCCATGGATCGTGAAAAAGCCAAAATCAATCATATCTCCGACAAGAATCGGCCACTTACGCCGAACGGTTTGAAGAAATTTAGAAAATTTATTCAATTGAAAAAAAAGTTACTGGAAACGATGAATCTTTTTGTTACGAGCCCTTATCTGAGAGCCAGCGAAACTCTGGATGTTATTTTGAGTGAGCTTGCTGTGGAGTCAGCGGCGATTAAGGTTATTACTGAAATCACTCCCCATGGAAATCCGAAATATCTGGCGGACTGGCTTAAAAAGCGAAAAGAAAAATCAATCCTGATTGTTTCTCATGAGCCTTTTTTGTCGGAGTTTCTGAACACCGTGCTGGGCACGGATGAGTGGACTGAAAATAAAATTAAAAAAGGTGCCATCATCACCATTAATTTCAATAATAAAAATAAGAAATTTAAGTTTCTCAGCTTTGTTTCGCCCTGAATTATGTTCTTTTTGGGCAGACAGTAGGTTCATTAATTTAACTTATCAGGTTAATGAGTAAATTTAATTATATTTAGGACCCGCCAAATGGATTGATAGCCTCGGGAAATAGCCGAGGCTAGTGCGTTTGGGTTCGATCAGACATTTTTTCACCCAGCATCGTAACCATGTGAATTTTAAATTTTCCGTTTTGGTCCAGCTTCAGCGTGTAAGCAGAAGACTCTTCACCGATTTCAGTGCCACTTCTGTTAATGTAAGGCCATCTTACTTGGACAACGACAATCTGGTCCGTCAGCCATTGTGTGCGGACGACTTCCGGTCTTGCTTCGGCAATTCCTCTTTTATTATATTCTTTATTAGTACCTGAAAAAAAATTGTTAAAATCATCCGTTGTGTTGACGGATTTGACCATTCTGTCGCCCAGCGCATAAAATGGCAGCGCCCAGCATTTTTTGATATTTTCCAGATTTCCTGCGGAAAGAGCTTCTCCTAAATTCTGAAAAAAATTAAAAATTAAAGCATCGATTTTAGAATTTTTTTTGAAGCTTATTTTTTCTGTAATAGGTCGCATAAATTCTCCTGTGGATGGTTAATCAACTGGAAAGCATCTTTCGTACCAAGGTTGGGGTTAAAACAGGATTTCAGAGAGTTCTGTTTTAGGATAAATGGGGCATTTTTCGCCACGTTCCCATTTTTCAGTTCAGTTGTCGATTTTACGTACGTGCTCATTCAAGCGCGATTATTGCATTCATTTGGGAACGAATGAAATTCAGTGATACCCAAACATTTTTACGTAAATATTCTTCTGTGTATATATTCAGAGTTGCTTTTCTATTTGTGGTTTATGTTCTTGTTGCCAAGGCCACCTTAAGGATCAACGCCTTTACCGGAATGGAAGTTATCATCTGGCCGGCGGCAGGCATTTCGTTGGCCTGTATTTTAATTTGGGGTTATTCGGTATGGCCCGCTCTGTTTTTGGCCGCGATCGTTCTACATTTGATTCATGGCGACCGGGAAATAACTTTTATCGGACCGGCCATCGCCAGCACTCTGGGGCCGATGCTTGCTGCCAATATTTTTTCCCGTCGCGGAAATCATAATGCTCTTGATCGGCCAAGAGATGTTATCAGATTATTGACAGCTGCTTTCGTCGGAGGGCTCGCAGGTGCTTTTTTTGCAGAACCGGGTATTTTATTATCAGGCTATGAGAAAATGGATTTTATTAATTTCATACAATACTGGGTTGGCGACTCAATGGGAATGCTTATGGCAGCTCCATTGATAATGGTGTTCACTTCCCCCATGCAGATTGTAAAACTGGAGTGGCAAAACCTGCGGCAGAGCGAGAAAATCGCGCTGGCCGTGGGGATTGCAGGAGTTATACTGCTGTTTACGAAACTTAATGCGCCTATCAGGCTCTACTTTTTTTTTCCTTTGATACTCTGGCTCGCATTGAGGTTAGGTCAGCGCGGCGTTACCGTGGCGACACTGGTTTTGTCCAACATTGTTATTTATGCAACGGCCGTAGGACTTGGGCCCTTTAATAATCCTTCTACCAAACCTGAGAATGAAATTTATTTCTTTATTTTTTTAGCGACCTTTCATATTACCGGTTTGTTGGTTGCGGGTGTTATTTCCGAAAGAGAAACCGAAAGAATCAGTAAAGAGCAGGCCATGATGTTGGCAAACTCAGAACTGGAAAAAACCATGCTCGCATTGAAAGAGGCCAAGGAGGCGGCCGAAGCTTCGAGCACGGCAAAAACAGCATTTCTTGCCAATGTCAGCCATGAAATCAGAACTCCGTTAGGAGCCATACTCGGCTTTTCAGAACTGATCCTTACGCAAACTGTGTCAGAACAGGAACGAAAAAAAATATATGAGATCATTAAACGCAACGGTGGGCAGCTTCTAAATGTTATCAACGACATACTTGATCTTTCAAAAATTGAAGCCGGTAAGTTTGAAATGCAAAAAGTGACGGTGCTCATCGATGACATTCTTGAGGATATCAGATCCACAACGGACTCGGAGGCGGTGAAAAAAGGGATTACGCTCAGACTTACAACTGAATCGAACGTACCGAAAAAAATATATACAGACCCGTTGCGACTTCGTCAGATACTAGTCAACGTTGTGGGCAATGCAATGAAGTTTACCGACCAGGGTTCAGTTGATATTTTCGTTAAAAGTGTCATCGACAAAGACGGAAAAAATAAAATAGCATTCATAGTCAGGGATACTGGGATTGGGATTCCATCCGATAAGGTCAAGGATCTATTTTCTCCTTTCACTCAGGTGGATTTTTCATCGACCCGTAGATTTGCAGGAACCGGTCTTGGGTTGTCGCTTTCCAAGAGATTGGCGATGGCATTGGGAGGAGGAGTTGAGCTCGTCAAAACGACTCTCGGGCAGGGCAGTGAGTTTAAAGTTTTAATTGATCCCGGCGACGCAGTTCAGATTGAATTAAGCGAAAAGCAGTTAAAAACAATTACAATGGAACAACAGCAGAAAAATAAGCGCCTGCCAAATTTAACTCATAAAAAAATTCTTCTGGTTGATGATAGTGCGGATAATCAAAGCCTTTTTACTTACTATATGAAGTCTGTTGGAGCTGAAGTTGAGGTGGCTAACAATGGAATTGAAGCGATTCAAAAAGTACATAATGGCCAATATGATATTATTCTTATGGATCTTCAGATGCCTGAAATGGACGGCTATGATGCAACCAGAACTCTCAGAAAAGAAGGCTATAAAAAACCAATTATTGCGTTGAGTGCTCATGCTATGAAAGCTGTTCGGGAACGCTGTCTGGCCAGTGGATTTGATGAGTATATCAGTAAACCCATTGACAGAAAAAGTCTGGTTGAGGTTTTGAAGGAATTTTCTGAAGGGGATAAGTCTGAAATCTCTCATTGATTTTAACCGGACTATGGC
>JAYTFA010000214.1:0-7828 GCA_043734765.1 Pseudobdellovibrio sp.
TTTTGGGCCTGCTCTTTACCTCGGGTTAAAGCCTGATGTGATTTATCGACCTTCCATAGCCCGCCCCATTTCATGGAACCGGGTAATAATAAATATAAAAATCTGTTAAAGATAAATGCCGGTATTATTTTTCGCATTATTCCGAAAATCACGGCATCAGGAGTAAGCGACAAAAGCAATCGCTCCCTGGGTTTATCGATGAGTTTTATAATTTTAGCGGCAATTTTATTGGAAGGATAAAACGAAAACGCCATTAATTTTTCAATCATCGGTGTCATCGATCGATAATATTCAGAATGCGGCCCTCCCAGAGCAACACTCAGCTGGGCTTTATTAGTGAGTACAACCCGTTTAAATGCATTTGAATTTACGAATCCGAGCTGCACCAGATTCACTCTGATCCCGAATGGCCTTGCCTCATACCAAAGCGCTTCTGTGGCGCCGTCAAGTGCATGCTTAGAGGCTGAATACGAGCCCATTGTGGGCATGGCTAGCATTCCTGAAACCGACGAAACATTTATAACCAGGCCGGCTCTTTGCTCCCGCATGATCGGTAATACAGCCCGGATCAAGGACATGGGCCCGAGATAATTGGTTTTTAACTGCAGCATTTCAGATTCAACATCCATATGTTCGATCACAGCTCTGAAACAAACTGCGGCATTGTTAATAACAGCATCGACACGCCCGAAGAGCATTGTTATTTCATGAATCAAGGAATAAATATTATCGTCACTTGTAATATCCAATTCACGCATCAGAAATCTATCTGATTCGGTAAATGTTTTTTTTAGCTGTTCCAGGGATTTCGTGCGTGCTGTTGCCACAACATTTAAATCTTCGCGGCGATATAATTTTCGGGCTAATTCCAAGCCTATGCCGGAACCGCAGCCGGTTATGATGATGACTCTTTTTTTACTTCTGAAATTCGGCTCATTGATATTCATGCGCCCTTCCTATTTTCAGCAAAAGCATCGGGTGTCAGGATTCGTTTAAAAATTGGTTCATACTTTTTGAAATCAAGTGGTTTAGAAATTACAATTGTACTGGGAATCAGATGACCGTATTTTTCTACAATCTCATTACGGTCAGCCGCGGATATTAAAACTGTCTGGGCTTTGCTTTCTAAAACTTCGTCAGACTGGATGAGTTCCATACCTGTGCCTGAACCTGCCAAAAATATATCGGTGATAATGAGAAAAAAAGACTCATGATTTTCGTTCGCCTGATGGATCATTTTTAGGGCCTCTTCGCTGCTGACCGCCCAATCCACGCTCAATTCCACCTCGCGGTTCTTGAAAAAATTTTCCCATAAAGGTCTTAACGCCAAATCGTCCTCTACTACTAAAATTTTTTTTACTTTACCTTTTGTATTCTTCGTATTCATAGACAGCTCCTTAGGACATCCTGACCTGTTGACTGACACTCATCGAAACTTACTTTTACCTAAAGTTCATTTTTAGTACTCCTACGCCTTATTTTATTTGAATCTATAACTATTGAACGTTTGTTATAATGACTTGAAGAAAACGCAACATATGGTAGGGTTTTGTATGGCACGTATTTTATGCATAGAAGATTCCCAGGAATTTCAGATCTATCTGTCTTCAATATTAAAAGAACACACACTGACTTTCGTCTCGAACAGCAATGAGGCTTTGCGAATTACAGAGAACGGCCGTGATCACTTTGATCTGATTTTACTGGACGTTTCGCTTCCAGACGGTAACGGTATAAAAATTTTGCCGCGCCTTAAAGACACCTTATCTCCCCGGTTTGTTCCCATTCTAATTTTAAGTTCTGACAGCGACATCATCACTAAAGTAGCGGCTTTCGGAGTTGGCGCAGACGATTACATCAATAAACCGCCCGACCCCAGCGAATTAAGAGCCCGCATTGATGCCCGACTGAGAACGGCGCAATCGATGATGGTGGAAAAATCAACGGTTGAATACAGTGATATCGTCATAGATCTGGACAAGATGACTGTGGAGATACTTTTAAAAAATAACCGCCGTGAAACTGTGGAGCTAACTCCTTATGAGTTTAAAATTCTGCGGTTGCTGCTTTCTCGTCCCGGACAGGTTTATACCCGTGAGGTCATCATCGACCGCGTTTGGGGAATTGATAAGTTTATTACATCCAGAACTGTGGATGCACATGTGAGTCACTTAAGAAAAAAATTAATTCAGAGTCAGGTTCAGATAGAAACAGTATTGAGCGCCGGTTATAAGTTAGCGCTTAAAGAAAAGAAGTAAGGCCCGGGAAAACCGCAGATATCTGACGACTTAAATCTGCCGTGTAAGCCAGGTAAGTTTCAACTTCGGAAACATGATTTTCATAAACTGAATCAGCTCTCATCTGTCGGCTTAGATTGCGGGACTGATCAGCGTAAGGCTTAAAACCGAGAAGCTCTGCTGATCCCGAAATTTTATGGGCGGCTTTCCAAATTTCTTCTATATTTTTAACAGGTATCGATTGTTTGATTTTCTGAGCGCCATCTTTTAAATTTTCATTAAAATGTGCCAGAATTCTAATCACAGTTTCTTCATTGGTGTCTTCGTACAGATGATTGAACGCCTCGGGATTGAAGTCGGATTTTTTTGAGAAGTGATCTAAAAAAAACTTCAGTTCTTTATTTTGAATCAGGCCATTCATATCCATAAATTGCACCTTCAACAGTAACGTAGCATCGTTCATCATCATTCTACTCCTTAGAAGCACCCGGACTCAATTTATATTAATCCTTTTTCTTTGGTTCGTCTTTGATTTGAAGTTTTCTTCACACGTCTCATATTTTTCTGGGCAATACCTTAAAACCTTTTATACTGTATAAAGGGGGCTGATGCTATTCGATTTACAAAATGATCTAGATCAGAGAAAAAAGTCCCAGGCTGCGCTTGGCCTGCCTTTAATTGTATTTCTGATCGGTCTGATCCTTACGGCTACACTGGCTAATACTTTCCATCAGTCTGAATTCCGCTTTAAACATGAAAACCTGGAAACCATTATTAGGGAGTTTTACAAAGGTCAGAATCTGCTCCTTAATAACAGCATATTGAGAATTCAATCCTCAAATGAAATTTCAAGTTTAATCCATTCAAATGATTCACGTAAAAAAAATATCGTAAAAGAAATTGTCTCCAACACCATGTTTCAGAAAGTAACTCTTTACACCCTTCACCGCAAAAATAAAAAAATATCTCAGGACCTTCCTGAATTAGATAAATTACGCGAAATCAACACCAAGGTGGTGCCTTTCCCTGAAAACCTCACAGAAAAGACACCGAATATTTATTTGAAACGAAAAATAAAAAAAATGATTTCAGACAACTTAATAAATACCATCGGCCTCAGTTCAACCCCGCAAATGAGCAGCATTTATTTAATCTGGCGCGCTTCAAACAAAAAAGATTTTATTGTTTTCAGCTCTCCACTTGAAACGTTTTTTAAGGACTGGCCCCGGTCCACAGGCTTAGTGGCCGTCGTACATGATCGCCAGACGGAGCTGGACGTGCTTGTTGAAAAGGACCCTTTCACCGAAACCTTTAATTTTTCGTTTAATGCCGAAAGGATATCCTCAGCCCAAAAAAAATCCAAATTTGTGATGAGCAACAATTCCTTCGTCGATGAATCCTATGGAGTTTCAGTAGACTGGTTTCAGAATTCAAAAAATCTGACTTCCAGTTATGTTATGATGATTATCATTTTCGGACTCAGCATATCCATCATGGCGGCTCTACTTTTGAGATTTATACTCGATCAGAACCGTCGTATTTCCAAACTTGTTGTGAGTCGCACGGCCGATCTGGAGTTAGCCGTTAAAGAAGCACAGGCAGCCAATACGGCAAAAACTCTTTTTCTGGCCAACGTCAGCCATGATTTACGAACTCCACTCAATATAATTTTAGGGATGATTGATTTGGTGAAAGTCGACGGCACCGACAAAAAAAATCAAAACTATCTACAAACCATGCAAACGGCAGGCGAACAATTACTGAATCTCATCAACAACTTATTGTCAGTAATAAAAGAACAACATTCCGACCTGCAGTCGATTAAGAATGAAGATGCAGCCGAACCAACGCCAGTGCATCAATTGCCATTAAGTCCGATATCGATTCTTGCAGTAGACGATGACTCCGGAAACAGAGAATTATTAAAAGCCTACCTTGATAGTCCACATTTTGACGTTACTTTTGCTGAAGATGGAGCGGCGGCTTTTAAACTTTTTATTGAGAAAAAACCGGATATAATTATTGCCGATTTACGAATGCCGCAAATGAGCGGTTTTGAACTTGCGCAGGCCATTCATGATTACGAGACCATCGAGAAAAAGAGCCTGAAAATCACTCCGTTTATAATTTTAACAGCAGATGCGCTGGAAAGCACATCCGAGGAAGCAAAAAAATATTCAGTTTCGTTATTTCTGACTAAACCAATCAGAAAAAACAAACTTCTTCAGGCTGTTTATTCACTTTATAAACAAACTATTTAATTTCAATAAACTATTGGTCGCCGTTAGTTGCGGCGGGCTGTCGATCCGCTGTTGCCCCTTGCTCAGTCTCTTGAGTTGATGAGCGAATTTTAATAATACCGTAATTTTCAGCACTAGGTTGTGTTTTAATTAATTTGTTATCCAGCTTTAGCAGAGTAGTATATAGTGTCTAAATATGAGACTCGGGGTTCTATGTGACATTAAGACAAAAGATACATAATAAAATAATACTCACTATTGAACACCTTCAGAGATTCACGGAGAGGGTTTGGTATCCGCCCTTGCTGGGTTTGTTAGCTCTTATTGATTTGTTTATTATTGTGATTCCCACCGATGGGATGTTGATTTCAAGTGCAATGCTAAGACCGAAAAACTGGCTCTCTTTGTCCTTGTATGTTGCGATCGGTTCGAGCCTCGGAATATCTATATTTTATTATATTGTTGATACACATGGCTTACCCTGGATACTGGATATTTATCCGGGAATCAATCAAGGTTCCCTTTGGATATGGTCCGAATCTTTTTTTCAGAAATACGGTCTGTTTCTGGTTTTTGTTGTTGCAGCGGCTCCCCTGATGCAACATCCGACTATTATATTGGCAAGCCTCGCACACACTCCATTTTTAAAGGTCATTGCAGTTGTACTTAGCGGGAGAATTTTAAAATATTTAGTGCTCGCTTATATTAGTTCTCATTCTCCACGCTTACTTTCCAAATTATGGGGCACTAAAGGTGAGCTCGATGAATTGGGTATTCATATCGACAGTAAAATTCACCAGCCTAAAGTAAAAAATTAACGATTGCAGCCTGAAAATAAACGTAACTGAACCCGTCTTAAATTATTTTTCGGGTTCACCAGAAAAGCCAATTGCTCTATAAGATTCACATTGAACTGCGCATTTAATTTCAACTTATCCGTCACGGGAGAATAAATATCGGACTGAGCCTGCCCTATAACCAGAATTTGGCTGCAATCTGTCCAGTCAACAGAACTGAGCTGCACGTTATCACTTTCAATAAACTGAAACTGCTTGTTCAAAATAAAAGCTTCTGTGATCCAACCCGGCGTATCACTCACGCGATATATTTTTTTAATCTCGGGATGCTGATCCAAGTATAGAGACATTTCGATCAGGTTTTTCTGAGCCGGAAAAAAACTGGCGATAATGAATAAACAGCCATTCAAAATATACAGCGACAGAAGTCTGAATTTATTTTTTGCAAAATTCTGATGAAGATAATACAAAAACGGAAAAATCAGAAAAATTAGAAGAGGCAAAATCGATATAACAAATCTTTCCCATTTTTGCGGAAAAAGAGAATGTAAAAAAACGAAGAGCCCCACCATGATGAGCAGGCTTCGGTATCTTTTAATATAACCGGAAGTCACCTCTGACGGATATTTTTTCAGGAAAAATGGAATAAAACCTATTATAAAAATCAATGCCGGATAAAAAAGAACCGATCGGTTTCCATACTCGGAACCATGTTCGTAATTGTAAACTGTCAGATTCAATAATGAATAATGAAATTTTCCTCTGATAAAAATATCCGGAATTCCTGATAAGATAAAAAAGAACAAACCCAGTAAGCCAGCAAACCACAAATGCTTCCAGTTTTTCTTAAGCAAAGGTAAAATCACGAATATCAACGCGCAGAACCCCAATTGCTGGCGTAACACAAAGGCAACGGATCCGAAAAAAACTCCCCAGAGAAGATCGCTTAATTTTTCATCCAGATCGTATTTCATTGCGGCCACAGCAGCTAAGGTCAGCCACGGAGCCGCCAGGGATTCAAACATCGGGCGGGTTAATGCAAACGGTACCGCGAAATAAAAAATCAACATCAGTAATAAAAAATTCTTCTGATTTTTATCCAGCTTGTTCAATTCGGCAAATTTAAAAAAACTTGCAAAAAGAAGCAGTAGTCCAATTGTGCCGAGTCCAAAAATTATGCTGCGATATTGCCAGTACGGCGAGGTCACTCCCAGTTTTAATGCCGTTTGAGCCAGCGCATGCATCGGTAATAATTGCAGTGGTGATTTAACGTCATCAGCTGCCACCAATTTCATCAAGGTTGAAGTTTGTGCGGGGATATATCGGGTAATCCCCACCCAGTACTCATCCAGCGCCATGAAACCGTCGTTAAGCGCAAAAACCAATAAGTAGAGCAAAAAACCCAGAAATAGAATGTGCGCGGTTTTGAGTTTTGCAAGAAACATATTAGGAGTTTACGTGATTCAAAATATGAAGCAATATATTACCATGTATAAAGGCGAAAAATTTAACAGCATTTCACATCTTATCGGAGCCTTGCTTGCGTGCGCAGGGGTTTCGGTTTTACTCGCTATCGCGATTGATAAGAGTGACCTTTTTAAGATCATCGGGTTCAGTATTTACGGCGCCATGATGGTCGGTTTATATGCAACTTCAACTATCTATCACAGTACAAAACAAGGGGTCGTAAAAGATTTCTTCAGACAAATGGATTACATCTCAATTTATTTAATGATTGCCGGCAGCTACACGCCGATAACACTTATTATTTTAAGGGGAGTTTGGGGCTGGACACTGTTCGGTATTATCTGGGCCTTAGCTGTAATCGGAATTGCTCAGGAAATTTTACTGGGTAAAAAAACCCGCAAATATTCTATTTTTATATATCTCTTAATGGGCTGGCTTGTTTTAATTGCCATCAAGCCACTGATTAATTCATTACCATTAGGCGGACTGCTCTGGCTGGTAGCCGGCGGACTATCTTATACTTTCGGCGTAGGTTTTTTCCTGCTCGACGAAAAATACAAACATTTTCACGGCTTCTGGCATCTGTGCGTACTGGCCGGAAGCATCTGCCAATTTATCTGCCTCTACCTCTACGTAGCTTAGCTTCCGAAGGTAGCTGGCACCTTTCTCAGACCGACTTTCCCCTGATTTCAAGTTCTACCAATTAATTTCTGTTTCATAAAGAATACAAACAGCTTGGGCACCCAATATCGTCCGAAGTTCGAATAGATGAGGTGCCAGCTACCTTATTCGAGCCAGAGTCTTTGCATTGCCATCGTGTCGCATTTTCCTACGAAAGCGTGATTTGTTACTCTTTGTTTGGGTGAGTTTTCCAGGAATCTTCTGATGCCCGGAATATTGACGTCGACCATATTTTTAATTGCTGTGGCATCAGGTGTATGACTGAATCCCAGTTCAAACAATAAAGACCAAATCCCATGCTTCCAGTAAGCATAGTCCTCAAAAGTTCCGTCTGCCGGATATAAAACCTGCGTGTTGTTCCCGATTTGGTAATTACTTTCCTGAGTGGCGGCCTTT
Organism: Pseudobdellovibrio sp.; assembly: GCA_043734765.1. Classification (GTDB taxonomy): domain Bacteria; phylum Bdellovibrionota; class Bdellovibrionia; order Bdellovibrionales; family Bdellovibrionaceae; genus Pseudobdellovibrio. The sequence continues at coordinate 7,819 of JAYTFA010000214.1, forward strand.
ACTAATTCCA
>JAYTFA010000215.1:0-2202 GCA_043734765.1 Pseudobdellovibrio sp.
CTAAAAGATCGTGAAAATCCTGAACAATTTGTGCGGGTATTTTTTTCAAACCAATATCGTCAATAATTAAGAAATCCGTTTTTATTAATCTATCGCGTACGCGCAAATACGATCCATCAGTTCTTGCCATTAGTAATTTTTCTATAAAAATACTTATTCCCATAAAAATAGTTGTATAGCCGTGCCGGCAGGCATGGTTGCCGAGTGCTGTTGATAAAAAAGTTTTACCGACTCCTGTTGGGCCAACAATCATCATATTACTCGGTGAAGATTTTATATAGTTTAAATGCATAAGATCTTTCACCATCATTTTTGTCAGGGTTCGTTTTGCCGTGTAATCAATACTTTCAAACGTCGCCTGAGTTCTAAAATTTGCAGCTTTCAGCAGACGACTTATTTTCGCAGTATCGCGATATGTTTTTTCATCAGTAACTAATGCTGACAAGAAATCACCCGGACTCCAGCCCTGGCTGCGCGACTCTTGTAGTCTTAAGTCGAAGGTTTTTAGCATCCCGAATAATTTCATTTCAGATATTAAATTTTTTGTTTGCTCTAACATTGTATTTCCTTTTTAGTGAATATTACTTATTCCGCGTAAGTGTGGATTGTATGATCTTTGTTGAATTTCGGCGTCTACATTTGTTTTAACCCCCTGTCTCATTTTTATGACTCGCTCTAAATAAGGGACATTGTGATTATTAAATCGATTGGCCTCTTTACATGCGGCTTCGAGATGTTCCGTAGAATACTTCCACGCAAGCGCCACAATGCCCTGGCAGCGCCTAAAGTGCTTTAATGGCGTAACACCCTCGAGCAAATGTTTAACTAAAATCTCGGTCTCTGGGCCTACGGATACGGCGCGCGAAATGATTTTCTGAATATCTTCTTCTGCGTACGCCATCTGCGCCGGTGGGTAATGACCGGGATCGGTGACAAATTTTCTGACTGTCTTAGCTCGCCCATGAAAAGCAACACGAGCATTTTCAAAAAATATTTCAACAGTTTTTGAGGTGGCCCAGACGTCTAGTGCTTTGCCGCGAAGATGGTGCGGGCTTGAGTAATAATTCTGGTCAAATACTAAATGACAATCGCGGCTGAGTGTCGCCTTATGATAAACCGCCACCTTGTACGGCAGTTCCGGCAATGGTTTTAAATATTTTACTTCATCAAGAAACATTTCATGCCTGCTGCGCTTAAAAATACGATGAATTTTTTTATTAAATATCTTTAAGTGCTCGCGTAAAAATTGATTTAATTCTAGAAGTGAAGTAAATGTTCTATGCCGAACTTTCATGAAAAAATATCTTTGAAAAATCTGAATTGTTCGCTCGACAATGGCCTTATCTTTTGGAGTTCGTACTCTGGCCGGAACAACGGCAACCTCATAGTGCTCTGCTAAGCGTGTGTAGGCTTGATTAATCACGGGATCATAGCGATGGGTTTTGGTGACTGCACTTTTTAAATTGTCAGGCGATAGTAGTGGCGTCACGCCGCCAAAGTATTCAAACATATTCACATGTGATTGCAAAAAATCCTGACTACTTTGAGTCATCGTAAATTCTGCAAACGCATATCTGCTGTTGCAAAGTACTCCGACAAAAAACTGCGTCTTGCGCACTTCCCCGGTTACAGGATCTAGAATATCAATGCCGTCGGCATAATCTATTTCAGTTCGCTCGCCAGGTTTAAAAACTCTGACCATCGTAGCTTCAGTTAAACTTATTTTTTTCTGAGCCTGCTTCCAAAAACCCGCATACTTAACCTGTAGCTTATTGGATTCAAGTAATTCTTCGTGCAGCACATTTAGCGGCGTGCCGCGAAGATATTCAGAGCGAATGTTTTCCCAATCTATTTGATCAAACCAATTTGGTTCTGAAACCAGAGCTATTGAGTTCATTACGTTTTTTGGTTTGGAGTTTTCTGAAATAAATTCTTCAATATATTTACTGACCGTATTGCGATGAACTTTTGTGGCGCGGGCGATTTGGCGTTTTTTTATGCCTAACTTCCAAAGTCTTCTGATCTCGTTTTTGTCCTTCAAATTGAGTTAGCTTCCTGCCATTAAATGCTCGTTCTTGATGTTGATTTTTAGGATCAATCCGAAGGCATTCGTTGGCGATGAAACTGCTCAAAAATTTACAAATGACGTGGCACAACACGAAGGAAATCGCCTGGTACACTATCAAGGATATTGGGTGGTAC
>JAYTFA010000216.1:0-3510 GCA_043734765.1 Pseudobdellovibrio sp.
CCCATTTACAGTTCATTAATGTTCGGCTCATTGAAAAGGTACGTTCCGGTTCCTGCGGCCAAGGTGGCCAAAACAGCTGTCTTGTTAGCTGCAAAAAAAATAACCGCTGATCAATTTCTGGAAAATGAAGAAATTTTAAAAAATTAAAGCCAACTGGCTTTTTTGCGCGCCACAATTCCTTTTAAATATCTTTTTTTAAAAACTAAATGGCGCTTAGGATTAAATTTTATTGTTTTGTGTTTAATATCGATCAAATGCTGCTCCGCTTTCCACACATTTTTAGAACTGAATCTCCAGTTTGATTTGGAATCATCTAGATTTGCGATTTGATATCCCGTTATGCAGCCTGTTTTGTCTATGTAGGGTTCGTAATAAGATAAGGCCAGGTTTCTTAAACTACTGAAGATCGGTTTGCGCCCGTGCAGACCAGCATCGCGCGAATAGGCGACTGAACCCCATTTATTGTTTTTTTTGTAGACATAAACCACGTGATCCAAATCGTCTATACTTTCCAGACTCATAACTAATGGAGGGTAGCCGACATGTTCTAAAATGGCTGCTGCCAAAAAAGCACCCTCTAAACAATGTGCGTTTTTTTGTTTAAATGTTAGCAGTGCCGACTTTAAGGTTTCACCCTGAGGCTCGGTATTGTATTTAAATGATTTTATGAGCTTCTGAACCTTAAGCGGCGTGGAGTACTTTCGGGAAATTTTCTTAAAAAGATTTTTACTCATTCGCTTGCAAGTTGGGTACTAAAACGGATTGTAGCTGGAGACAGTCGTTCACCGATGCGAATTCAAGGATAAGTTTAACGACTGCATTTGATTTAAAAACAAAATTTATTACTTCAGGATTCTGGCTGGGTTCTTCTTCAACACTGAAGCTTCCGGTCGTTGCATTCTGAACTAGGTTTGTAATTGTAGAAATTTTTACCGGACACCCGGCTTCAGACTCCGGCAAGCCAATCGGCACAACACGGTCGTTGCTTAAACTCTTCGACAAAATTGAAAAGTTTTTGTTTTTGATTTCTGTTAAAAGCTTTTCTTTGTCCGTATCTTTTTTGAAACATACCTTTTCAGCGGGCAAATTTAATGATTCTAAATAGGCGTCAATTGTGGCTTTGGAATTACACACTATCGGACCCATATAAAATTCCCAGGTATTTATGCTCTTGGCAAAATTGAGTATCTCAGCGGCCTGAGTACGATCGATTTTAGCAGCCATAGCTGCAATATCAACCACCAGATCCGGATACATACCTTCGCTACGAATCGGTGATTTTTTTTCGATGGAAAAATAAACTTCCCGACAATTTTCTGCATTCAATTTATACTCAGCAAACATTTGGGCAATATCGCTCGGTTTAAACTGAGCTGCAATTGACGATATTTTTTCGCTAGATTTCTGACATTCAGACTGCAGTTCTTCTGACATCTGCGCAACACCGGCAAATTGCTCTTGACTGTTATCAGGAATTATTTCGAGTTCCTTCAATTTTGCCAGCGTTTTGTAAGAGACTATAGCCACAAGAGCAACACCTAAGCCGGCTAAAGCAACGACCAAGGCCGTTCTTTTTTTGCTTTTAGGATTCTTGTCCGGCTTATTTTCCACTTATTATCCGTTCATGCTTTTCAAAAAATCACCATTTGTTTTTGATTTTTCGACCTTATCCATTAAAAACTCCATTGCATCAACAACGTTCATTGGAGCTAATACTTTTCTCAGGATCCAAAGACGATTCAAATCAACTTTATCAATTAATAGATCTTCTTTGCGGGTTCCGGATTTATTTATATCGAGGCAAGGGAAAATACGTTTTTCCATTAATTTTCTGTCTAAGTGAATTTCAGAATTTCCGGTACCTTTAAACTCTTCAAAAATAACTTCATCCATTCGAGAACCTGTGTCTATTAACGCCGTGGCTATAATAGTTAACGAACCGCCCTCTTCAATGTTCCGTGCCGCGCCAAAAAATCGTTTTGGTTTGTGGAGTGCATTCGAGTCCACACCGCCTGATAAAATCTTTCCAGATGGCGGCACAACTGTATTATAGGCGCGCGCCAGACGTGTTATGGAATCAAGCAGTATAACGACATCGTGCTTATGCTCAACCAGACGTTTTGCTTTTTCTAAAACCATTTCGGCCACCTGAACGTGTCGCGTTGGTGGTTCATCAAAAGTAGAACTGACAACTTCACCCTTAACGGTTCTTTGCATGTCGGTTACTTCTTCCGGGCGCTCATCAATCAACAAAACAATTAATTTTACTTCCGGATGATTTGACGTAATCGCGTTTGCAATATTTTGCATTAATACTGTTTTACCTGTTCGAGGCGGAGCAACAATAAGTGCGCGCTGCCCTTTTCCGAGAGGAGCCATTAAATCTACAATTCTTGTGGTCATTTCATTTGGAAGATGCTCAAGGCGCAACATTTTATTAGGATACAGGGGTGTTAAATTGTCGAATAAAATTTTATCTTTGCTGCCCTCTGGTGATTCATAATTTAAAGAATCCACTTTGATCAGGGCAAAGTATCTTTCGCCCTCTTTTGGTGGACGAACAGTTCCCGTAACAAAGTCACCGGTGCGCAGTCCGAATTTACGCATTTGAGATGGGGAAACATAAATATCATCAGGACCGGGTAAATAATTGTAATCCGGAGATCTCAAAAATCCGTATCCATCTGGAAGAATTTCAAGAACTCCCGCGCCGAAAATATCACCGAGCTTAGCTGCGCGTTTTAAAATTTCAAACACCATGTCCTGACGGCGCATTCCCGCTGCATTTTCAATTTTTAATTTCGTGGCCAGATCAGTTAATACCTGAATGTTTTTAGATTTTAAATCTTTTGAATTCAGCCAACTCTTTTCTTCCTCATTGAGATTGATATCCGCTAAATCAATATCGGCATCATTTGTGGCTGAAATATTTTGTGGGGGTTGCTCGTTTTCATCCCGACGGTCAAATCTTTCTCTACTGAACTCGCGTCTGGGGTTGTTGTTGCTATTGCTGTATCTATTTTGATTATTCTGACGATGTCCCGTGTGGTGTTGTCCGCCTCCGCCTGATCCCCCGCCCGATCCTCCGCCTCCGCCAAATTTTCTAAATTCTCGCCTTGGCTGCTCTTGGTTAGGTTGTGGTACATTTTGTGGTGAGGGCGCCTGAACTGTCGAAGCTGTCACTTGTTGTGGCGTAACGTCTGCAGGTTGGTGCGAGCTTTCTTGTTTCGGGGGGGCTGTTACGGATTCATGTGGCGCTTGAGCGGCTTGTTGATGAGCCGGAGGAGATATTTCGCTTCTATGTTCGTGAGCATCTGATGGGTCTGAATTTGTAGATTTTTTTCTTCTTGTCTTAGGTTCAACAACAACTTCTTTTTTAGCCAAGCGGGCTCCTTTTTAAGAACACTCTAATTTTTGTGGGGTTTTAAGGGTTATATCCTTGATTGTTTAGTAATTTATTAAATAACTTATTATTGATTATATTTTTAAATATTTTTTATTAGGTGAACA
>JAYTFA010000217.1:0-5142 GCA_043734765.1 Pseudobdellovibrio sp.
GCCATTGTGGTTTTTCCGACGCCGCCTGAGCCAATGCAAATAAGGGTTTTTGTAGTTGGAAGTAAATTTATCATTTTGAGGCCTTAAGATTTTTTGCGAGAGTTTCAATTAAAACAGAAACTTCAAGGCTTGTAACAAGTGGGAGCTCAACAAAATTAATATTTGCGCTTTTCAGCTTAATGCGGGCTTCGACTTCCGATTTTAAAATATTATCCAAAGAACTCTTGGCTTCATCAGATAAATCAAGTAAATCGGATTCATTTAAACCCGAGATTTTATTCAGATACATTTTAGCTTCGATATTAAACTCTTTTTTTAATTGCAGAAACAATTCGATGCTTTCCGTAATAGGCAATTCTTCGGCTAGAGTTACAATGTGCACTTCAGTAAAGTCGGGATTGCGAATCCAGGAATCAATGCTTTTTGACTGTTCACCCATAGGCCCGAAAGGAACAGCTTCATTTAAAGCAGCTGGCGCGCGCAACAGACTTAAAAAATGCCCTGTGGAAAAAGAGTCGATAACAATTTGATCATACTTCATGGCAGGACCATGCTGCCTGGGCGAAGACGTCATTTTTCCCAGAAGGGCCAACTCATGCAAACCTGGCGCAATCTGGATTAAACTTTTGGAAACGGGATTTTCAAAAAATAATTTGTACAAACTTTCAATTTTTAAAAGATGTAAGCAGTATTCTTTTAAACAGTCTTCAGGGCGCCATTGGCTTACTTCTAAATTGAGTTTCCAGGGAATTGGTTTGTAAGAAATATCCGGCAAATTGAGATAATCTCTGAAGAAACTGTACTCGGCGAGTTCAGATAGCAAAACCTGTTGGTTTTGAGTGCTAATATTGTGAGCTAAAACCGTTGAAAACAGTGATTTTCCAACTCCGCCTTTGCCCGTAATAAGATGCGCTTTTTTTACCATTGCATTTGCCTAAAATATACCCTAATTTGCCTTAAATAAATTTAAATCTATATTGGATACAAACTAGCACGATAAGGAGAGACTGTGAAAGCACAAATTCAAGTAACTGAAGGTCTTCAAAGAAAATTAAATGTGGAAATTCCGGCTGACGCAGTTAAGTCTGCGTTCAACAAGGTTTACAGCGATATTCAAAAACAGGTTGAGATCAAAGGCTTCCGTAAAGGAAAAGCGCCGATTTCTCAGATTAAAACCATGTACAAAGACCGAATCAGCGGTGATGTGGCGCAAGATTTAATCCAGGCCCATTACCCACTTGCTATCAAAGAACAGAATATTGACCCGATCAATTATCCTGAGTTTGAATTTGAAGATCCTTCAGAGCAAAAAGATTTCTCTTTTTCGGCAATATTCGATATTCGTCCGGAAGTTAAACTTAAAAAATGGGAAGGTCTTGAAGTTGAAAAAGAAAAATTTGTTTTAGACAGCAAGCGTGTGGATGATGTCTTAAACAACATCCGTAATTCAAAAGTCAGCTTTGAGGATATTTTAGATGTTCGTCCCGCAGCAATTGGTGATATTTCCGTAATAGATTTTGACGGTTTTGTTGATGGCAAACCTTTGGAAAACGGATTAGGCCGCGATCAAACTCTAGAGTTAGGTTCAAAACAATTCATTGATGGATACGAAGAGGGTATTGTCGGCATGAAAGTCGGCGAATCTCGCACTCTTAATTTAAAATTTCCGACTCCTTACCACTCTGCTGATTTAGAGGGTAAGCCTGTTGAATTCAAGGTGACTCTGAAGGGTTTAAAGAAAAAAGTTTTACCTGAAATCACAGAAGAGCTTTTAAAAACAATCGGCTCAAACCAAACGGTTGAGGAATTTAAAACAACTATCGTAGCTGATATCGAACAATCAGAAAAAAAACGCATTGAAGATAATTTCAAAAATCGTCTTTTGAAGAAGTTAGTTGAAGCCAATCCGGTTGATGTTCCGGCGTCTTTGTTAAAAGATCAGAAAGCTGCGCTCATAGAAGATTTTAAAAAACGCATGACTGAACAGGGTATGCAATCCACTGAGTTTGAAAACTACATCCAGAAATGGGATGCGGATTTTGCCAAGTCGGCACATGAAATGATTCAATCAAGTTTTTTAATTGATAAATTATCTGTTGAAAATGATTTATTATGTAAGACTGAAGACATTAATCAGCGCTTTGAAGAGTATGTAAAACAAACCGGCATTGATATGGATCGTATTAAAGAATGGTACTCTAAGCCGGAACAGATGAGTCGATTGACTTATATGATCACGGAAGAAAAAGTTATCAAATTCTTAACTGAAAAAACAAAAGTTAAAGAAGTAGACGCGAAAGATCTAAAAGAAGAGCAGAACTAGATGTTTATTTTCAATAAAAGTTGGATTGTTGCTTCAGTTTTCGTTTTGCTAATTTCAAATCAGGCTTCGGCAGGTTGGATGGCGAATGCCGATTTCAGCGCTTGTCCTAGGAAGTCCTATCCGGAGCTGACCCGTTCTGAAGGACCATTTAATTCCGAGTCGGATTGCAATGCTAAGGTCGCACAGGCGCGAAAAGGCGATCAGGCCTTTTGCATTAAATATTCCTGCACGGCTCAGACAGGAACAACAAATGAGTCCTCTTCTGCTGCGGCACCGGGACACGAACTGGATAAAAACATAGGAGATGCTCTTGCGGCGGGTATGCAGGGAAATATATCTGCAGTGGATACAGTAGGTCTTGTTAGTATGGGTTTAATGGGAAATATGCTGCTTGCGCCCAATCAGCCGGATCGTCAAAAATCAACTGCGGAAATCGAAGCTGACAGAGTTGCTAATGAAAAGTATGCGGCTGACCGCGCCAGATACGAACGCGAGAGTGAAGAAAAAAAAGACATGAGAGTAGCGCCCATTTTAGCGTTACTTGATCCCGTTCCTAACAAAACCGAGGTTTATTCCAAAGCATTTGAACACGCCAGCCAATGCATTTCACACAATGCAGGCACAGCCTGCTCAGGATCCACGGCAGAGCAACAGCAAAACTGTGTATCGGATTATAATGCGGGCTATGAATTAGGTGCGAAGCAAAAAGAATTCGTATTGAAAGAGGCCTTTCAGGCGGGGCAAGGGGCAGCCAAAAGGGGCGAGTCCAATAATTCGTTCGGTGACAAACGTGCTACAGGCCCATGTCGACTCGAGTGGATAGACAGCTATAAGCAAGGCTACAATAAAAATGAAAAGACAGGACATTAAAATGCATAATCTGTCGATAATCGGCGTTTTAATTCTTATGATTTCTGCGATCACAGCATCTGCCCAATCAACGCCACAAGGCCTTGAGAGCGCTTACAATCACCAAAAGCTTTCGCGTGATTTCATTAAAGCGAAACAATGGGAAAAAGCGCGAGACGAAGCAAAGTCGGCAACAGCCGCTGCACCCGATTCACCGATGAATCGCGATGCATGGTTGCTTCTTGCTGCCGCTGAGGAGCGTGCTGGCAATCTTTCCGGTGCGAACCAGGCTTATTTAAAATATCTTTCTCTCTCACCTTCCATTCAAAATCGTGACGTGGTCAGCCTTCGGGTAGCTGATATCGAACCTAAAGCTGAACACTATGCGCGCTACAAGTGGGGCTCCACATCCAGCGGACTTACTTTGGGATACTCACCAACTTTTCAGACCTATATGCAAAGCCAATTGGGAAGCGACCTGAAAACTGCGATTGATATCGGTTTGCGTTTTGGTGCATTTTCACTGGGATATAAACGCGGACGTGCTTCTGTTGGACAGTTCAGGGTTCCAACAACAACATCTGCAAATTCGTCTTATACGTTGGTTCCCAGCGGAGGAGCCCACATTATGGAATCGATTTACGTACAGTATAATTTCGAATTCGGGGATGAGACAGAAACTAAATCAGTAATTTGGTCTATGCCGTTATATTTTGCCGGAGTTGTAAATGCCGTAAGAACTCCTGCTGACGCACTTTATAATAATCTTGCTTATGATATGGCTTTGGGACTTCGTGTAGATTTTTATACGAAGAGTGCAATAAGTTTTGATATCAGCGCACTTTATCACCTCGCGGTTCCATTTACTGATATTACTAAACAGGGAGATTCTGTCGGTATTAAAAATTTAAATGGCGATATTGTTACCGGTTCTACAACCGGATCTGAAATTCGTGCTGGCTTAAAAATCCTTTTCGGAAATGAACCGCCCGCAGAGCATTAAAAAACTATTTCGACATATTTTTCAGAGTTTTCCAGGCTTTCAGATATGAAAAAGCCTGGTAAGCCTGATAGTCACCTTTAAATAGTTTTTCTTTGTCAGTCATTTCCAGTTCTTTTTTGCCGCCGATATCTTTCCACCAAGCTACAGTATTTTTTTCCAGTGCGGGTGATTTACTCTTGTCTGATTGTCTTTCTTTTTCGCCTCTTAAATGACCGACGATATCTCTTTCACGCAGGCCCTGAACTTTATTAATCGATTTTGCAAAGGCTTCAGCATCTACGTCTTCAATCTCGATATCGGGTTTGATGCCCTCTGATTGAATCGATACACCACTCGGAGTGTAGTAGCGTGCAACGGTCAATTTGAGTCCGCTGCCATCGCCGAGCTTGATTGCAGATTGTACCGAGCCTTTACCAAAACTCCTGCCGCCGACCACGATCGCACGTTTATTGTCCTGCAGGGCACCTGCAACAATTTCGCTGGCACTTGCCGAGTATTCGTTGAGCAAAACAACAATGGGAACATCGCCGAATAATGCGCGCTTACTAGCGTAAGAAATTTCTTTATTTTTAGGATCGCGACCGATGGTGCTGACGATAACACCTTCTTTCAGAAACAGATCACTTACTCTGATGGCTTGATCTAAAAGACCTCCGGGGTTTCTTCTTAGATCAAGTAATACACCCTCAATACTGCCGTTGTGCTTAGCTTTAAATTCAGTCAGAACTTTTTCTAAATCCGGTCCGGTGTTTTCAATAAAGCTCGTCAGCTTCACATAAATATAGCCATCATCAAGCGAAGTGGATTTAACGGATTTTATTTTTACTCTTCCGCGGGTAATAACAATATCAAGAGGTTTTTCCGATGAATCTCTGATTACGGAAAGTGTAATTTTAGTTCCGTTTTTTCCCTTAAGCGCAGTGGAGGCATCAACTAAACTGAAGCCCTTCGTCGATTCGCCGTTAAT
>JAYTFA010000218.1:0-14511 GCA_043734765.1 Pseudobdellovibrio sp.
GCCCTCATACATTTTGACCAATAACCAAACACTAGGAGATCATATGAAAATCGTTACAATGACCATCGTTTCTTTGTTCGCAGTTGCTGCTTTAGCAACAGAAGCTACAACAACAACAGCTGCCGCTGCTCCAAAAGTAGAAGCAAAAGCGACTACACCTGCTGCAACAACTGCAAAAGTTGCAGTTGTTGCAACTAAAACTAAAGATAAAAAAGCAAAAAAGAAAGTTGCTAAAAAAGTAGAAGGTGCAAAAGCAATGGCCGCTACTACAACTACTGAGACTGCTAAAAAAGTTGAAGTAAAAAAAGAAGAAGTAAAAAAAGACACTAAGTAATTAGATTTTTTTTAATTCAATCAAAAGGGAGCTCTGCTCCCTTTTTTTTATTTACTGGTACTTGTTAGTTACAAAATCCTTTACATCAATTTTTTTGAAAGTTGTTTTTGAAGCAAAATCAGCAGCTTCCTGAATCAAGCCGAAGTCATCAGTGGAAAAAGCGGTTACGATTTTTTTACCTTTTTTCAGGTTAGGTTCAAGCTCGCCCGCCAATAAAAATGTTCTGTTTGTGGCGCGCAACATTTTCGATTCTTCAATGTACCAGCCATTCACTTCTTTCGTATTTTTTCTGTAATATTCCTGGGCCTCTTCAACGGATTTAATAAAATTAAGGGCAAGCTTTTCATCTTTATCGAGAAATTTTTTATTAACCACCACTAAACCGCAGGTTTTGCCTTTATCAATAATTTTTGCGTTTTCTTCAATTTCAAGAAATGCCGGAATCGGATCGGAAGCGGTGAATGCATCAAAATCACCCCACTGTTTCTGGGATTTGACCTTGTTAAAAAGCAGTGGAATTTGCTCTATCGGAATTGTGTTTACAAACCTGACATTGGTCACTTTGTTCTTATCGAGAGACTTAGTAAGGAGGCGCTGAGCCGCGGATCCGTACAGCACACCAACCTGTTTTCCTTTGAGATCTTTTACTGAGTTGATATCAGAATTTAAAGGTACATAAGTGGCAACCCGGGAATAAGGAAGCCGGGCAATAGCCACCCAATTATTATTTTTCATGAATAGATTTACGGCGTTCTGATCTGTCATCAGAGCCGCATCAACTTTGTTTCCCATTGTCAGTTCCATCATGCCGGGAGCATTATCTGTTGCCACAAACTCGGCTTCAAGACCGTGTTTTGCCAGAATATCTGTCTTTTTTAAAACCTGAACAATTTGACCTTCGATAGGCCACAATGGGTACCACCCGATCCTGATTTTTATTTTTTCTTTTTTAATTTCAGGTTTAGACTTAAGTTCAGAAAAACATGTGTCGGTTACAAAAAGTAAGCCTATTGCAAAAATAATTGAATAAAATGTTCTCATCATATTCCTTTTTGAAGAAGTTTATTTATCACTTAATTTTGTTTAGGATAAGAAAAAAATTCAATACAAAATTGCAATAACGCATATTAAGAGCGCTGCAATTTTGCCTTGTAAATGCGTAGCCTTGTTTTAATCGTTTTAACTTACTGATTCAAAATACTGGATGGACATTTAAATACCGTTCCCAGAAAAACCAAAGTGCTTTTTTCGTCGGAATCCTGTTTTACTGCTTCGGCGGCTTTGGCTGCGTCGGCAGTTTTACTCGAAGAGCTTCCGGCTTTCATGGCAAGTGCCATGTTTCCGGTTCGAGGCAAGGTGTTCGTATTTTTGCCCTTTAAAAAAACTAAAATATTGCCGCCCAGAGTATGCGCTTTATTTCTGAGATCAACTCGGGTTGCCAGATCCATTTCAGTTTCTAATGTTCCGACCGTTTTTTCTTCCTGCACGCTGGATACTTCTCCTACATACAAACAACCCTTAGGCTCCGCATCGAGAACTCGGACTCTTTCAGAGCCCGGATTGATCTCAAGAGTTTTACAGGCAAATAAAAACAAGAACGCTGAGAAAATAACAATCTTACTCATCGCCATCATTTTCATTTTCTTCTTTCATTGGCTCCAGTACTTCATCTTTTTTATTGGGATGAAGTTTTAAATATTCTTTTACTTTAACCGGATCAGGAGCCAGCATTGTAAACATATTTTTACCTTCTTGCTTTGGCGGCGCCTCAACGATGGCTAAGTCTTTAACATATTCAATGGCCTTATTAACGACGGCAAGTCCCGTTTCCTGATGAGCCATTTCACGACCCATAAAACGTAAATTTACCTTTACTTTATCGCCGTCCAATAAAAATCTTCGTGCATGCTTCATCTTGGTTTCGAAGTCATGAAGATCCGTACGCGGACGCATTTGTATTTCTTTAATGGTTACAACCACCTGATTTTTACGGGAAGCAGCGGCTTTTTTCTTTTCCTCGTATTTGTATTTTCCATAATCCATGATTTTACAGGTAGGAGGCTGAGCATTCGGAGCAATCTCCAATAAGTCTAAACCACGGTCTTCCGCGATTCTCAGAGCTTCAGGCACAGTCATTACGCCAAGCATTTTTCCTTCATCATCAATCAAACGCACTTGTTGAGCGCGGATATCACGATTGACACGCAGGCCATCTTTTTCGCGTTTTTTTTCTCGATCAAACTTTCCCGGAGGCTTTGGTGGTCGTGGTACGAACGTAGTAATAGTTATCCCCTTTGTTAGGTTATTTACGTATTTTGGGCTTCAATCTGAATAATTTCAGCGTGAAGCTTTCTTTCTTTAATATTTTCTGTAATCATTTTGTGAGCAGCTTCCCACGAAATGTTATTATGCATAGCACCTGTACTCAATCTAATTGAAACCGATTTCTGCTCTGCTTCTTTATCTCCGATGATAATCATAAACGGCGTTTTTTTAAGCTGGGCTTCGCGGATTTTGTAATTTAATTTTTCACTGCGACGGTCAAATTCTACACGCACCTGATTGGCTTTAAGATCAGTTTCAATTTGTTTGCAGAAATCATTTACCCGGTCAGTTACGTTCAGAATTACCACCTGTGTGGGCGACAGCCATGGAGGCAGATGGCCGGCGGTATGTTCAAGATAAACACTGATGAATCTTTCGAGAGAACCTAAAACCGCACGGTGAAGCATAACCGGACGGTGCTCTTTATTGTCCTCACCTGTATAAAGAAGATTAAAGGATTCAGGCATAACATAATCCACCTGAACAGTACCCGTCTGCCATGATCTTCCTATGGCATCAACAAAATGCATTTCGAGTTTGGGGCCATAAAAAGCCCCTTCGCCCGGCAGAATTTCAAACGGAATATTCATTTCGGTTAAGGCGCCTGAAAGCGCTCCTTCAGATTGATCCCAGACAGCATCGCTGCCCATTCTATTTTCAGGCCGAGTGGCTAATTTAATTTTATAATTAGGCATCCCCAAAGTATTATAAATAACATTCAGCAACTCAATGAAGCTCGCTATTTCAGTTTTTAATTGATCCAGAGTACAGAAGATATGCGCATCATCCTGACAAAAAGTGCGTACACGGGAAAGACCGTGGAGCGAACCTGATTTTTCATAACGGTGAAGCCTTCCGAAGTCCGCCATACGCAGCGGAAGCTCTCGGTAAGAATGCTTTACGGAATCAAATAACAAACAGTGAGAAGGGCAATTCATCGGTTTCAGACCGTTCTCATGTTCGTCCTGAGTTGTAAAATACATATTATCTTTGTAGTTCTGGTAATGTCCGGACTTTTTAAAAAGTTCGACGTTGAAAACCTGAGGCGTAATCACCTCTTCATAATTGAATTTAAAATAAAGTTCGCGAATGTACTTTGTTAATTCATTATAAATAATAGTTCCGCGTCCGGTAAAAAAAGGCGAGGCCGGGGCGTATTCATGAAACATAAACAAACCCAGTTCTTTGCCTAATTTACGGTGATCGCGTTTTTTAGCTTCTTCCAGCATTGTTAAGTACTGGTCTAAATCTTTTTTATCCTGAAATGCGGTTGCATAAACCCGCTGGAGCATCGGATTTTTCTCATCACCGCGCCAGTAAGCACCCGCCACTGACATTAATTTAAAGGCCTTGATCTGACCCGTTGATTGAACATGGGGTCCACGGCAGAGATCAAACCAGCTGCCCTGGTGATAAATTCCGACTTCAGTTTCGCCCTTGTCAGACAAGCCCTGGATCAATTCAACTTTGAATCTTTCATTCATGGATTTGAATACATCAATAGCTTTTGCGATTGGCCATTTATCATAAGTAATGGGAAGATCTTTTTTCTGAATCTCCTCCATCTTTTTTTCAATCTTTTCAAAATGTTCTTCGGTAAAGTTAAATGAAGAATCGAAATCGTAATAGAATCCGTTTTCAATAACCGGACCTATTGTAACTTTAACCTCAGGCCAGATCTCCTGAACAGCTTGAGCCATTAAATGCGCAGCGGAGTGACGGATAACTTCTAAAGCCTCAGGTGATTTTGTTGTGATCAATTGAAGTTTGGTTCCGTTTTTCAGCGGCACCCGGAAATCTGTGATTTCGCCTGAACCGTTAATTTTAGCGCCCAAAGTATCTTTTGCCAGTCGCGAACCAATAGAGGCCGCAACTTCGAGAGGTGTGGGTTCATGATCAAATGTACGTACCGAGTTATCGGGTAAAATTATTTGGATTTCAGACATAGTTATGAGGTAGGCACTAATATATACATTGTTTTCATACTCTCAAAGAAAAGCCTCTTTTTCAAGAGGCATTTGCTTAATAAGTAACATGATGTTTAACAGATTCGTGCATTCTCGGGTCTTTAAGCGGAACTAGACTGTTTTTGGTCATGAAGTTGATGATTGTCATCAGAAACAGACCTGCAAAACCTAAGAACATGCCCACTTCCCAGATACCGAATTTAGGAACGCCATCGAAGAAATTCGGGTAAACCAACCAGTAAATATCGATATATTGCATAACGAGCACCAGTATTGAAACAGACACTAAAATAGAATTTGTACGCTTTGAACCCCGTGGAAGTAAGGCCAAAAATGGAACGATAAATCTGAAAATCAACAACGCAAAGGAAACAGGCATCCACCCGTTCAGCGAACGAATGATATAAAATTCGGTTTCTTCCGGAATGTTAGCGTACCAAATCAACATAAATTGTGAAAACGCAATATAGGCCCAAAAAATCGTAAACCCCTTTAAAAACTTACTGACATCATGCTGATGCTCTTCAGTTACATAACCCGAAATCCAGTTGGAATTTCGCATCCAAACAATAATGATAGCGAGCGCAGCCATTGTGGCCTGAATAGCACCGGAAAAGCAGTAGATTCCAAAGATGGTAGAATACCAGGTCGGCAGCAGTGACATCATGGTATCAATAGAAAATAACGTAAAGAAAATTGCAAAGAAAGCAATGTAAGCTATGGAATACTTTATATTTTTGAGAGTTAAAGCGTGATCCCCTGTTTGATCCTGTTTAAGTGAATTTCCGATTATTAATTTTCCGAAATAGATGCTTCCCAGTCCGAAAATCAGGAGTCTGGTAATGACAAACCACGGGGCCAGAAATATCTGTTTGCTATGAGCTAAGCCCTGCATACTATCGTGCGATCCCCATGCATAGAGATATTTAAAACCTAAAATAAGTACCAAACTTGATACCAGCATCACCGGAAAATAGCTGGCCATGGCTTCAGAAAATCTTCTGATCGAAACACTCCAGCCGGCTTTTGCTGCATAATTGACGGCAATAAAAAACATGGCTCCGCAGGCCAGGCAGGCAAAGAAAAAGAACGAAGTTAAATAGGAAGCCCAAAGTCTTTCGGGATTTTTAAAAATTCCGAGGGCAAAAGTAATAATTCCGATAACAATAAAGGTGTAGGTTGCAGACTTCAAAGCCTGAGGGGCTTCGAATTTTGTAACCTTGAGTTCTTGCGGTGAGTGATGAGATGAATCCATGCGTATCCTCTATTTATTTTCTTTTTGAAGAGTTCGAATATAGTTAACAACCTGCCAACGATATTTCTGCGGGATGTGAGAAGCATAAGGGCCCATCACACCTTGTCCCATTGTAATGACATGGAAAATTTGTCCGTCGGTCCATCCTGTAATTTTAGAACTGAGCAGACTCGGCGGCTTTAAAGCCATTTTTTCGCCGATAGAAGACTTCTCCCCGCCTTCGCCATTTTGACCATGGCAAAGAGCACAGTTGGTAATGAAATATTTAATGCCCACTTTTAAAGTGGCTTCGGAAAAATCGCCGACTAAAGGATTTTTATTTTTAGCGGCTCCTGCAATATCTTTTGCATATCGGTAAGGAACAAAGCCTACCGGCTGCGTACCTTCCGGGGGAACCCTCATGCCTGAATGGTTCGGAGAGGTCTCATCAAACTCCTGAGGTTTAATTGCAGGAGACTCCATCATATCCTGAATCAATTCCACATTAGGTACGGCAGAGTTTTTACAAGATGTTAAAGTGGATAGAGCCAAGGCTCCCGCAACACAAATAATGATGAAGTTAGCAGATAAATGAGCAGTTAAATGAACAGTGGCTCGATTTGTAATTTTCATATTAGTATTCCGCCACTTTCTTAACTTCAATTGCGCCGAATTCCTTAAGCATTTTTTCGATACGTTCTGTATCGTAGCCCACATCATTTTCAGGGATAAAAATAGCAAACTTATGACAGGTTAAATCTTTATCAATAACCGGCGGATCTATTTTCGGCATTTTACATAAAACAAACATTGCAGCCACTGAGCAGAGGGCAGCAAACAAAACTGTTAATTCAAACATAATTGGAATAAAGGCAGGTAACGAAAACATAGGTTTACCACCAATGTTTATCGGCCAACTGACAACCGAGGTGTAATACACCAGAGCTAGTGCCGCCAATAATCCAAAAATTCCCGCTGCAAAAGTGACATACGGAATACCTGAACGTTTAATTCCACAGGCTTCTTCCATACCGTGAATCGGGTAAGGCGATATAGCATCAAATTTTGTAAAACCGTGCTCACGTACTTTTCGCGCGGCCGCAACAACTTTATGTTCTTCTAAAAATATTCCGGCCATTCCGCCAATAGCTTTTACTTTAGCCATTAGTGACCTCCTTCATTATCTTGTCCGACATTTCTGACAGGTTTAATTTCCGCAATTGAAATTGCCGGAAAAACTCTTAAGTATAAAAGAAAAATCGTGAAGAACATACCGAAGGAACCAAAGAGAATAGCCGTATCATACATCGACCACGCATATTGCCCCCAGTTAGACGGGAGAAAATCACGATGCAGGGAAGTGACGGTAATTACAAAACGCTCGAACCACATTCCAATATTAACAAAAATTGAAACAACGAACATAACCGGAATTGACCTACGGAATTTTCTGAACCAGAAAATCTGTGGAACAACAACGTTACAGAAAATCATAATCCAGTAAGACCAGGCATAAGGGCCGAAGGCCCTGCTGACAAAGAATACATACTGTTCATAGATATTTCCTGAATACCAGGCAATTAAAAATTCTGTACCGTAGGCATAACCCACCATCAAACCGGTCATCATGATAATTTTATTCATCACTTCCATATGGTCGATCGTGATGTAATCTTTAAACTTCGGCCATCCGATCCGGATTAA
This sequence comes from Pseudobdellovibrio sp., assembly GCA_043734765.1. Taxonomy (GTDB): domain Bacteria; phylum Bdellovibrionota; class Bdellovibrionia; order Bdellovibrionales; family Bdellovibrionaceae; genus Pseudobdellovibrio. Next base: position 7,565 of record JAYTFA010000218.1, read on the forward strand.
GGTCATCAGAGTAATGACCATAGCAAAACCCGAGAAGATCGCTCCGGCCACAAAATACGGCGGGAAAATCGTTGTATGCCAACCCGGTAAATTAGAAACCGCGAAGTCGAATGATACAATGGTGTGAACCGATAGTACCAGCGGCGTCGATAAGCCGGCTAAAATCAAATACACCATTTCGTAATGGGACCAATTTTTTGCAGTTCCCTTCCAGCCCAAAGACAAAGCCCCGTATATGGTACGGCGAATTTTATTTTTTGCGCGGTCTTTTAGCGTCGCCAGATCAGGAATCATTCCCACAAACCAGAACACGGTAGACACAGTCGCATAAGTGGAGACCGCAAATACGTCCCATAACAACGGGGATCTGAAATTAACCCAGAGTGGTCCACGTTGATTCGGGTAAGGAAATAACCAGAAGTCCAACCAAGGACGACCCGTATGAATAAGCGGAAAAATACCGGCTGTCATAACGGCAAACACCGTCATGGCTTCTGCCGAACGAGCTACGGATGTTCTCCATTTTTGTCGGAAGAGAAATAAAATGGCGGAAATCAAAGTACCCGCGTGACCGATACCCACCCAGAAAACGAAGGTGATGATCATTGTTCCCCAGGCCACCGGATGATTGGTTCCCAGAAGTCCCATACCCGTTGAAACCACCATGGCGATTGTCAGGATATAAAATAAAAACAGAGTCTTCGCGCCGACGAAAAGGGCCATCCACCCTTTTGACGGAAATCTTTCAACCGGTGCACAAATGTCGTCTGTGATTTCTTTCAGGCTTTTGTGGCCTATAATCAAAGGAGTCCGCTTCATTGGCTGATTTGTTGACTGATTCATACTTGACCTCCTAAAGAATCCTGTGACTCGTTAGGAATTAATCCTGCATGAGCATTTTCTTTTTTAGGCGACACTTTATCGTTGTTTCTGATTTTAGATAAGTAGCGAACCGAAGGCTTCGCATACCATTCTTCCAAAAGCGCGTAGGAACGAGGCTCGGCTTTAAAAATTTTAGCAACAGCTGAGTGCTCATCATTGAGATCACCGAATGCTATCGCATCGGACGGACATGCCACCTGACAGGCCGTTTTAACATCGCCATCTTTAAATATGCGGTTTTCTGTTTTAACTTTATTTTTTGCTTCTTTAATTCTTTGAACGCAGAAAGTACATTTTTCCATAACTCCGCGGGTTCGCACTGTCACTTCCGGATTCAATGCCATATGCATCGGCTTTTCAATTAATTTTGCGTAATTGAACCAGTTGAAACGTCGTACTTTGTAAGGGCAGTTATTCGAGCAATATCTTGTTCCGACACAGCGGTTATAAAGCATTTCATTTAAGCCTTCGCTGCTGTGAACAGTAGCGGCAACAGGACAAACGGTTTCACAAGGAGCATTGTCACAATGTTGACACATAACCGGCTGAAAAACAGCTTCTGCATTTTCAATATCTCCCGTGTAGTAACGGTCGATACGTATCCAGTGCATTTCGCGCCCCTGCATAACATATTTTTTACCGACAACATGGATATTGTTTTCAGACTGGCAGGCCGTCATGCACGACGAGCAACCTGTACAGGAATTCAAATCAACACTCATTCCCCATTTGTGGCCGTTGTAATTATGACCTGACCAAATAGACCATGTGTGATGATGTTGAATATTTGCAGATTTACTTTCTTCGTAGTCTTTATTTGTTGCGGTCACCACGATCTGGCGGCCTTCCATTGAATCATGGCCCTGGGTTGTTACCAATTCGTGGTGGCTTCCCAATTTTTTTAATTCAACCGGCAGTCCTGAGAATAATACCTGATTGTTCGCAACTGTCGAAAGCGTAAATGCATTTTGACCTATTTCATTACCGACCTTACCGGCCATTGTGCGCCCGTAACCAACCGAAATCGAAACAACTTCGTCATGCAAACCCGGTTGAATGTGGGCCGGTAAATTTAATTTTTTATCTCCGACTTTTATTTCGAGTACATCGCCCTGTTTTATTTTTAAGGACTCTGCTGTTTTAATTGAAAGGCTGGCATAGTTATCCCAGACGATTTTAGTAACGGGATCCGGCAATTCCTGCAACCAAGCCACATTGGCCAGAGTGCCATCACCGATTTGAACAGTAGGATATAAGGCCAATTCAAAAGCTGTGGCGGTGCTTTTCTTTTTGATTCCACCGAACGCATCAATCTTAAAACTGCGGGCCGTAGCTGAGGAATCTAATTTTCCCACAACACCTGTTTGCAAAAGATCATTCCAGAAAGTTTCGAAATCAACGCCTTTAGCAAGCTTAGGAGCCATTTCTTCTTTCCAGAAAGCTCTTAAATAATCGTAAAAAGTTTCATATGTAGTTAATCTTTTCGGACCTTTATTGGCCATGAAGGCCCAAGTCATTAATGACAATTGAAAGGAACGCGTATCGTACATCGTTCTGATCAGAGGTTGGTGTATTGCATAGACACCTTGGGCAAATTCAGAATCACCCCAGGTTTCCAGAGCATGATTATCCGTTGCAATCAGATGACAGAACTGTGCTGTTTCATCCATCTTATCGCCGATATAAATTATGGTGCCCACTTTTTTGAGAGCTTCGGTGAAACCCACATCTTGTGACAAAGAATAAAGCGGGTTGGACCTGTGAATGATTAATGTTTTAACGCTGCCTGCGTTCATTTTTTTAACAAGATCAAGAAGCGAATCATATGATGCTTTTAATCGATTGTTAGCTTTTTTCGCTAAGACGGTTTTTCCTTCATTTCCTAAAAGTGTGTTCAGGAAATTAACGGCAACCTGAAGATTTAATGAATCCGCGGTTTTTGTCTGAATACCACCGGCCACAACCAGTGATTCTCCTGCATTTTTAAACAACTCATCAGCAATTTTTTTAAACGAATCTGGAGAAATTTTTAAAACTTCTGCGGCGTTTTTAAACGGCGTGAGTGCGTTTTTTACAGCGGCATTACCGGAGTAAGAGGTGCGCGGGACGATTTCGTTAATTAAGCCCATCACAACGGTTAATTGCTGTGAAGGTTTAATTTTAAATCGCAAATCTGCATTTGCTGCGGTTAATGAATAAGTTGAATCAAAAGAAATCATACGATTCATGGTATCGAGATTTTTTCGTCCCGCTGAATACTGACGAGTGAAAGTCACCGGAGTTAACCATGTACCCAGGAAGTCAGCATCGATGCTGACGATGGTTTTAGCTTTATCAAAACGATAGGCCGGAACGCCCGCCTCACCGTAAGACGCTTTTTGGCCTTCAGCAGTATCATCATGAGCTAATGGCTCCCAAACAACGTGTTGCGCTCCAAAAGCCTTGCCGAAATCATCAACAACAGCCTGAGTTGCTGGAGAAGAAATATTTCCGGTTAAAACAAAAACCGAGCCTTTTTTAATTTCCTCGACAGCTTTTTTATCCAGGTCTTCCCATGAAACAGTTACGGTTTCTTTATTGGTTCTTTTTTCATTTAATAAATTTCGTTTTGGTCCCTGTAATCTTTCTGGATCATAGAGACTCAATAATGAAGCCTGTGCTCTTGACGAAACAGCACCGAGATTGAGAGGAAATGTAGGATTACCTTGAATATGGATCGGACGGCCTTCACGGGACTTAATCAATAATCCGAAACCTTCTTGGCCATCAAAATAGCTGGATGTGTACCAGTTAGAAACTCCAGGCGTTACTTCTTCAGGTTGTATTACATAGGGGACTATTTTCTGAACAGGACGACGTATGCAGCCGGAAGCAGTTGTTAAAGCAATGGATGCGCCCATTAACTTTAAAAATTCACGTCGGGCCCATTTATCGTTGTCGCCTTCTTTGGCGGCTTCTTCACGCAGCGGGGATGACATAAATTCAGTCTGCAGCGACTGGTTGAATTCGGGTGTGTCGTTCAGATCTTCGAAAGATCTCCAATACTGACGGTCACGTTCGATAGTGGGGTGATTATTTTTTTTATTCTCATCATTATGTTTGTGATCATGTGATTGTGTTTTCATGTGATCTCTCTTTAGTGGTGACACGTTGTACAGTTAAGTGGGGCTTTGTTTTCCGGTTGGCGATGACAGTTGATACACCAGCCCATCGATAAATCTGAAAACTGATAAACTTTCGCCATTTTTTCGATAGGTCCGTGGCAGGTCTGACAGTTCACGCCTTTTTGAACGTGTGCCTGGTGATTGAACTGGACATGATCTGGCAGCATATGAACTTTTACCCATTCAATCGGTTTGTTATCGGCATAAGCTTCGCGAATTTTTTTAATATTTTCAGGCTTCACGCTGCCGTTAACCTGTTGATGGCAATTCATACAGGTTGATAAAGCGGGAATATTTGATGTTTTAGAATACTCCACCTGGTTGTGGCAGTACTGACATTGAATATTGTGTTTTCCAACATGCAATTCATGACTGAATGGAATCGGTTGTTCAGGCGCATAACCGCTGTTGTAACCGATACTTTTACTTGCTCTTACTTCGGCATCGGGTGATTGCCAAAAGCAGCCGGAAATTGTAAACGACGCGATCAATACGATCCCGACCAACGCTTGTTGCAGAAAACGAAGTTGCATAAACATCCTTTTTTCTTTCTTTAAGCCTTTGATTTAAATGAATTTTCTATAAATTGTCACGCAGCATTTTTATCATTTGATTTTCGATTCGCATGAATGATGTAAGTGTAAGCAACAAACAAGAAATGCAAACCGACAAAAACAGAGACATACTCAATGCCACCCGCTCCGAATCCATATGAATGGAGCCCTGCGCCAAGCACGAAATTTACTCCGTACCAAGCCATGATAACTAAATTAAAAGTGATGACTCCTGAAGAAAGCACACCGAAATTTTTCAACCAGCCGACAAGTCGGGCATGCAAAACGATAATGTAACCCAACAACACGATCAGAGCCCAGGTTTCCTTAGGGTCCCATCCCCAGAAACGCCCCCATGAATAGTCGGCCCAGATTCCACCGAGAATAATTCCCGGCGCCAGAAAAGCTACACCGATTTGCATGGCTCGGTAAACTCCGGTGGTGGTTTTTTGAATTTTATCTGCGTATTTTTTTTCATCAAGCGCAATGTAAATTAAACCGATATCTCCCAATCCGAATGCCAATAAAAATGCAGCATATGAAATTGAAATCGTCATCACGTGAACAATCAGCCAGTAATTGCTGCGCAAAACGGCTTCAAGAGGTTGCAAACTCGGATCTAAAATGGCGGGAGCAGAATCCGCAACCACTAAAGCAAAAACTCCCATGAGACATCCACCGAGCAACATAACTTTATACTTATAAACTAACTCCAGTATGATTGAAAATAATACTGTTCCGAAGGACGCCCAGATCACAGTTTCGTACATATTGGAAACAGGAGGTCGCTCTGCAAGGTAAATTCTGAATGCAAAACCAAAAATATGGAGAGCAAAACCTATCCCCACAAAAATCCAGGCGAGGGTCATTCCTGAATTTGAATTGCGAATCCAGATAAAAAGCAAAATCAATGCGGCCAATAAATAAGCAATGTAGGCCCAACGAAACGGATGCAGATCATTGTACAGAACTTCCGTTTTTACTTTTTTACTCGACTCGTATTTTACCGGATCGGATTTTCCGGCCAGCTCTTGAAAGGCTAAAACGGATTGATCCAATTTTTCGGCAACGGATTTAATCTGCTCGGGCAAGGCCGTGGTATCCGTTTTTAACCCCAGATGACTGGCTACATTTTTACTGATCTCAAGAAACGCAGGCTGAACATCTTCGGGCAGATCCGCCACCGAAAGCCATGCATCCTGACCAGGTACGGGATAGATTTTCAGCAATTTACCCGAAGCCATTTCCCGGAAAACGAAAAACTGATTTTCAATTCGCTGAATAGCCTGAAAGTAGGGAGTAAGCTTCTCTTTACTTTCACGTTTATTCTGTAATTCCTGCATCAAATTCGAAAAATTTTCTGATTTAAAAAGTTCATCACCGGTAAAATGTTTTTTATCGATCGGAAGTTTTAATTTTTCCAGAATTTCATGATGTTTGACTTCAAAAAGCGGGCGACTGACCCAGCTTTCCGGAGACAACATCCAGGTTAAAACAACCCAATGGGCCGCAACACTTGAAGCGTCATCACGGGGCTTATAGGATTTTTTTCCGTAAATCAGTTCTAAGGTTTCTTTAGCAAAAGTATCGAAGGGCTTAATGCGGCCTGCATCCTGTACCGGCAAGTTACGGATCTGATCTCCGGCAGCCGCAAAAACAATCTGAGAAAAAAGTAGTGAGAAAAGTAGAGTAAAAAGTAATTGTAAAAAGAAAAATTTTTTCATACAGCAGTAGCCCTTTTCCGACGTTGATAAAATAACCAGACAATCCCGAGCGAAAACACCAAACAACCCAAATACTTTATCCAGCGGCCGGGATCCTGATTAATTGAAAAAACTGAAGCCACCGGCCGCCCTGTTTGTTCATCTTCCTGAAAACTCGCCTGATAAATTGTATAGCCCATAAATTTCAGAGGTTCGTTCATCGAAATAGTCTGTTCAATCTTTACGGCGGGTTTACCGCTCGGGGCGGCCTCGGCTTCAACATGGCTTGAATACTCCATAGCTCGCATTGTTCCTTGATATCTCTGCACTTCGAATTTTTTTAATTTGAGATCAAAACCCAAATCAATTCGTCTGTTTTGATAAGTTAACAGGTAAGCACTTTTACTTCCGAACAGTTTAACAATGTCGTTGAGGGCGAGCCATTTATCGAGCCCTTTGTGTCTGATTTTTACGGCCGTTGTCGTCAAGGGAGAAGGTCTTTCCATAGCTGTAACTTCATAAACTTCGGCAGCCTGTGGCAAATAATCTAAAAGTCTGAGCTCCAGGCCCATCCACCCCGTTGAAACCACTTCTCCGATTTTCAGATTGCCCGTTCGCTTGGGCTTTTTAGAATCTTTATTTAA
>JAYTFA010000219.1:0-6122 GCA_043734765.1 Pseudobdellovibrio sp.
CAAATTTAAAAGCTAAAACCGAATCCTTTACCGAAAACTCTTTTAATGAACATCTGATACTCTATGTAACGGATCACCAGACGGCCGGCAAGGGACGCGGTCAAAATACATGGGCCAGCGCCGAAAAAGGCTCACAACTGCTTTCAACCTGGTCTTTTATGATCGAGAGCCCTCCCCATCCCACGGTTTCTCCCATGATCGGTCTTGCGCTCTACAGAGCCGCCAATTCCACCTGGCCTTTTTTAAACTGGAATTTAAAAGCCCCGAACGACCTCTACATTGACGATAAAAAAGTTGCCGGAATTTTACTTGAAACCGTTTCGCAGGGCGATGACTATCGCTTACTGCTGGGATTAGGTTTCAATATAGTTTCGGCGCCTAAAGAAGTTAATACCGCCAGCGCATTAGCGTCCGAGCTTTCTGAGGACACTCCGCTGCTCGCACAGGACTGGATTTCTTTTTTAGAAAGATTATTGTTTGAAATTTCTTTTTCATTGCAGTTGTCGTTCGAATCCATGAACTCCACCAGCACTCACGCTCTGTTAACAGTCCTGAATAAACATCCATTGCTCAAAGAAAAATACATCTCACTTGATGAATCCGGCAATTTAGCCACTTCTTCAAAAAAAATATCGTGGTTAGAACTATAGGAGTCTTATGCCCCCGGTTTACACTCCTGAAAAAATAGAATTCGGTGCCGAACTCCCTGAGCTTTCGCTGGTGGCCACCAACGGCAAAAACTATGAAAAACAGAACTTCCTCAACGGCAAGCCGCTCGTAGTTATGTTCATCTGCAACCACTGCCCCTATGTTAAAGCCATCGAGGACCGCTTAATTAAGCTGGCCCATGACCTGAAAAAAATAGATGTAAATGTTGTGGCCATTTCCTCCAATGATGAAGCGACCTACCCCGAAGACAGCTACGCAAATTTAAAAAAACGGGCCGAAGAAAAAAATTATCCATTTATTTATTTACACGACAAAACCCAGGACGTGGCCAAAATATTCGGCGCCGTCTGCACCCCGGATTATTTTGTGTATGACGGAAATGCAAAATTAGCCTACCGTGGTCGATTAGATGACTCATGGAAAGAGCCGGCTTTGGTTAAAACCCGCGAACTCTTTGATGCCGTCGTTGAACTCTCACAAAATAAAAAAATCTCTAAACCGCAAGTGCCTTCTATGGGCTGCTCGATTAAATGGATAAAATAAAAAATGATTAAACATCTACTTTACGCTTTTTCACTTGGATTTATTATATTTTTTCTTTATCTTTTTCAGTATACCGGCGCGTTTAAATCGGTAACCGTAGATCAGGACGAACGCGGCCCCTATACTGTCATTTATAAAAACCACATCGGCCCCTATCATAAAATAGTTTCCACTATTGAAGAAATTGAAGCCTGGACACGCTCCCAGGGTTTAAAGTGCAGATTGAGTTTCGGCGAGTACTTTGATGACCCCCGAATCATTGAGGAGGGCCGATTAAACTCCCGCGGCGGCTGCCTGATTGATTCCGACATTGCTGAAGAAACAAATATCCTGGAAAAAATTAAAACCAAACTCCCACCGGATTATAAAATTGCCCAAATCCCAAAAACCAAAGCGGTGGTAGCATTATTTACGGGAGCGCCGGGCATAGGACCGTTAAAAGTTTACCCGAAAGCCGAAGATTACATCTCTGATCATAAACTAACCCGCAAGGGCTCAGTAATCGAAGTCTATGAAGTGTTTGATAAGCGCTCAATGCAAACAACCTACATTTGGCCAATTCAGGATTAAAAGTCCAACGAACTCCTTGCTTCTCAAAAAGACGATTTAGAAGAAGCAGAACGACAGGTGAAAGCGGCGACATCCCGATGTTGACCGTCGGCACACCATGCCAACGTCAAACTTAGGGACAAATGCTTTCGAAAGTGATCTTAACTAAAACGAACCGAAGCTCTTAATTACAGGAAACTACCTTCAAAGTAAGCGCCACAGCGTCGGTTTCCGCAAGAGCTGCTCCGTTGCCGGTGGCTAACACATTTAAATTTCCGGTTACGATAGTGTCGCGGCCACAAGCCGATTCAACAACCAAGCCGCCCATCTTAAGTTCCTGTGATTTGCCAGAAACCAGAGGCTTGGTTTTTTTTCCTACAACCGAAATATTTAATGTGGACTTCACAGAGTTTCCGTTAAGATGAACCACCTGTAAAATATCTGAAATCTGCAGCTTTTCATTCGGGTTTAAAGAAACCGGTAAGCGCACATTGCAGGTTTTACGATCAAAAGCGGATCCGGACTTTTTATCCATCTTTACTTTGATCGGAAGCGTGTAACGGTCTTCAGTTCCGGAAACAGGCACCATCTGCGAATTACCGTAACAGCCATTGCCGACCATGGATACTTTTCCGGTAAGAGTCGCCGAAAAAACCATGGCTCCCGTTAACATCAATTTTAATAAAATCATTTATTTAACAACTTTAATGTTCGCTGCTGAAGTCAGACCGATTTGCGGGCGTCCCGGCTTGCTTGTATCTTTGCCTCTGTATTCGGTGATCGGCCCTGTGATCTGAACTTTTTTACCGACGTAGTTTTTTTCCATTTCAGTCTGCAATTCTTTGCCTGTAGCTTTTGAAAATTTCGGAAAGTCTGACGACATAATCACAGCTGATAAAAACTTGTTGTAATCTTTATCGAAATTTAAAAAACACATTTTTTCTGTGCACATAGTTGCTGCGATGGTGCCTTCAACGGTTTTGGTCTGGTTGTAAAATTTTGGCGCTTCCTGAAATGAAACTGGAGTTTCCGCTGCAAATGCAGTGTTCATGCTCAGTACGGTCGTGATAACTATTAATGAATTAAGTAACATATTTTTCTCCTGATAAAAGGTTGGTTTTAGGGACGTAAAAAATATGCCACTATGGATTTTTTTTGGCAATAAAATATTAAACCTCGCGAATTAAATTCAATGCAGACCCTGCCTTAAACCATTTAATTTGCTCGGCATTATAAGTATGCTTCACTTCGATTTTATCAACAGTTCCGTCGGCATGCTTGGCTTCCAGAATTAAATTTTTTCCCGGCGCAAGATTGCTTAAGCCTCGGATGCTTAATAAATCTTTTTCCTGAATTTTGTCATATTCTTTACAATCATTAAAAGTCAGCGCGAGCACACCCTGCTTTTTCAGGTTGGTTTCGTGAATACGGGCAAAAGACTTTGTAATAACCGCTGTACAGCCTAAAAATCTCGGAGACATGGCCGCGTGCTCCCGCGAAGAACCTTCTCCGTAATTTTCGTCGCCGACAATCATCCACGGTTTTCCGGCCTTTTGATAGTCACGGGCAATCTTTGCAAATTCCTGTTTTTCACCGGTTAACTGATTAATTCCTTTTCCGATTTCTCCTTGCATAAAGGCATTGTCTGCACCCAATAACATATTGTTGGAAATATTATCCAGATGTCCGCGATAGTTCAGCCATTTGCCGCCCGGGCTGATATGATCTGTTGTGCATTTTCCTTTAGTTTTAGCTAAAACCATCTGGTCAATAAAGTCTTTACCGTCCCATTTAGTAAACGGCGCTAAAAGATGAAGTCGATCCGAAGTGGGGCTAACTGCAACAGTGGCTTTAGCGCCTTCAGGTTTTTGATAACCTTCTGTATCCGGAACAAAACCTCTTTCCGGCAGCTCAGGTGCTTCCGGTGCTTTTAATCGGATTTTGCCTTTTGGACCTTCCAACTCATCCGTCATAGGATTAAAATCCAAACGTCCTGCAAGTCCCAATGCCATAACTATTTCAGGTGAACCGATGAAGGCCAGCGTTTCAACATTGGCATCATTACGTCCACGGAAATTACGATTGAACGAAGTTACGATCGTGTTTTTTTCTCCGTTCTTGATATCGTCGCGCTTCCACTGGCCGATACAAGGTCCGCAGGCATTGGCAAGAACCGTTGCGCCCACAGCTTCAAAAGTTTTCATCTGTCCGTCTCGGGTGATCGTATTTTGAATTTGTGTTGAACCGGGAGAAACCAAAAATGGCTGCTTCATCTTTACACCGATTTGAATCGCCTGTTCTGCAACCATGGCCGATCTTCCGATATCTTCGTAGGATGAATTCGTACAAGAGCCGATCAGCGCGCTTGATAATGTCAGTGCCCAGCCGTTGGCTTTAGCTTCCTCACCGATTTTAGAAATCGGGCGGGCTAGATCCGGAGTATGTGGTCCTACTAAATGCGGCTCAAGAGTTGATAAATCGATTTCGTAAACTTCATCAAAATATTTTTTAGGATTTGCGAGGACGTCGGCGTCCGCAGTTAAAATGTCTTTGTTTTTATCCGCAAGTAAGGCCAATTCCTTGCGATCAGTTGCGGCCAAAAAACCTGCCATTTTTGCATCGTAGGGAAACACTGAACAAGTTGCGCCCAGCTCGGCACCCATGTTTGTGATCGTCGCTTTACCAGTGCAGGATATAGAAGTAGCGCCATCACCGAAGTACTCAACAATTTTATCAGTTCCGCCCTTAACTGTTAATATTCCGCAAAGTTTTAAAATTATGTCTTTTGCCGAAGTCCAGCCGCTGAGTTTTCCTTTGAGGTGAACGCCGATTAATTTAGGATTCTTAACTTCCCATGGAAGGCCCACCATCACATCGCTGGCATCTGAACCACCCACGCCGATAGCACACATACCCAAGCCGCCGGCATTAGGCGTATGAGAGTCAGTACCGATGATTAATCCACCCGGAAACGCATAGTTTTCAAGAATAACCTGATGAATAATTCCGGCACCCGGTTTCCAGAAACCGATGTTGTATTTTGAAGAGGCCGTAGACAAAAAATCGAACACTTCTTTATTAAAAGTATTGGATGCGGCCATATCTTTTTCTTTACCCAAGTGGGCCTGAATTAAATGATCACAGTGAACCGTGGAAGGAACTGCCGCTTCAGACTTACCCGCCAACATAAACTGCAGAAGGGCCATCTGCGCTGTTGCATCCTGCATCGCTACGCGATCCGGTCTCAGCAATAAGAAGCTTTTTCCGCGTTCAATTTCCTGGTTTTGAGGGTCGTCTAAGTGCCCGTACATAATTTTTTCGGCGAGGGTTAAATCGCGGCCCAGACGCTTACGTACAATCTCAATTTTAGTACGAGTTGTTTCGTAAACTTTTTTTACCATTTCAGGAGTTGTTTCGATTTGTGCCATAACGGGGTTCCCTTCATTAAAAGACCTATAGACTTAGTTTGGTTTGTAATTACACCCCAAGTATTTAATAAAAGCATTAAAGAAAAAATTGAATAATAGGAATATAATGTAGTAGTATCAGGAATATATGGTCGAAGGTATAGAAGCACTCCTAGCATTGGAAAGAACCGGAACAATCAGCGAAGCCGCTGCGCAACTCCGCTTAACTCAATCTGCCGTCAGTAAACGCATTCAATCTCTGGAAAACGAGCTCAAATTCAAGCTGATCGAGCCCGACGGACGTCGAGTTAAACTCACCGGCGCCGGCCACAGCTTTTTGAACAAAGCCCGAATTCTTTTTTCTGAACTTAAAAATCTGAAACAGGTCGAAACTGAGAATGAAGCCAAAAAATTCTCCATAGCCATTTCAGATTCCATCGCCGCATCGTGGGGGCCAAAGCTGATTAGACTAGCTGCAAAAAAAATTAAAACTCTTGAATTCGAAATCCACGTTCACCGGAGCACTTTAGTTGAAGAAAATGTGAAGCTCGGCAAATATCATCTCGGCCTCTGTATCAGCAGCTCCAAAGATCCGCAGATGTCGTCGACTCCCATTTTTGAAGAGCCTTTGGTTTTTCTCCGCTGCCAAACGGAAAGCAATCAACTGATCACGATCGAAAAAGGCTCCGGAACCTGGAAAGCGCTTGAAGAAAAAGTCATGCGCCACCCGAAATTGAAAAACTACGATTTTACCCACGTCGAATCTTTTGCCGCCATTGTGCAGATGGTGCGCGAAGGCTTCGGCAATGGGCTGGTTCCGTTGGGCATTGCACAAACAATGCAGTTATCAAAAAAAGATATCTTAGTCCTGAGTCCCAATATAAAAAGACAGATTAAATTAATTTCGAGAAAAAATATTGCGCAGCTTCCCGTCATTGAAGAGTTTCAGAATAT
>JAYTFA010000220.1:0-1784 GCA_043734765.1 Pseudobdellovibrio sp.
CGAACCCGACTTAAGTTGAGACACTACAGCCCTTAATTGAATAGATTCTGTTACTTCTCTAAAATGAAACTACTTAACTTCAGAAGGAATCAACATGAATACTCTTAAGTCATTATTTTTGCTCGTCGTATTTAGTATTTCGCTGTCGGCTAAAGCCGAACTTTTGTTTGAAGGCTATTACAAGGTAACCCAGTTTAAAAAACATATAGGCTTTTTAGTACTACGACATGAAATCGATGAAAAAACCAAAAACTTTAAAACTACAAGTTTCATAAAGCTCGGTAAAGGTGGCTTTGATTTAACAGAATCCTATCAGGCTGTTTCAGATAGCGAATTGGCGCCGGTAAGTATTAATTATTTGGCCGTGGGTGATAAAAAAACCAAAACTATTGATGTTAAATTTAAAAATGCAAAAATGTCGGGTACGGTAACGGAAGACGGTAAAAAATCAAAACTGAATGAAAAAACCACAAAAGGCGTTTTTCTGTCATCAGCACTTTATTATCTGATGTTAAAAAGCAAAGATGGTTTAAAGACCGATACAAAATTTGACTACGCCGCCATCACCGAAGAGGGGCCCGTGGTAATGAAGGGCACCGTAACCGTGGATAAAAAAATGGTGACTCAGGGCTCGTTGCAATTGTTGAAAATCAACAATAACTTTGCAGGCTCTGACTACGATAACTTGGTTACAACCCGCGGCGAAGTGATTGAGGCCTCAACACCGGCCACTAGCATCGAGTCTGTACTTGTGAAAAATAAAGATGAAGCAACTGAGGGAATAAAAATGGCTTCTGGCACATTAGAAAAAATATTCGGCAACACACCTGCCGGCATTACAAACGTCTATCACTCTAAAGGTAAATAATTATGAGCATTCGTGAACTTATCGGACAACATATGTTAATCGGCGTTTCCGGCGCAACTCTCACCACTAGTGAGAAAAAATTTATTGTTGAAAATAACATTTCAGGCGTGGTGCTCTTTGCAAGAAATTGTATCGAGCCGAAACAAATCAGTAATTTGTGCGCTGAAATTCAGTCGCTCCGACATAGTATGAAAGATAAAGCACCATTGTTTATCGGGATTGATATGGAAGGTGGTCGTGTTCACCGCTTGAAACCGCCCTTCACTCAGTGGCCTGCTCTTAAAAAAATAGGCGACCTGAATGCTCCAACAGTGGCTTTTCATTTTACACAGAGAATGGGCGCTGAATTGTTGTCCGTGGGGATAAATTTGGATTTTGCACCTTGCATTGATGTTTATACTAATCCCGCGAATACCGTCATTGGTGATCGCGCCGTGAGCACGGATCCCCACCAGGTTGAAAAAATGGCCTCGGCGTTAATACGCGGTTATATTAAATCCGGTGTTCTTTCCTGCGCTAAACATTTTCCGGGGCATGGCCACACTGTAATCGACTCCCACGAAGAACTCCCCGTTGAAGAGGCCGATTTAAAGCGGTTGAATGAAGTTGAACTTGTTCCTTTCAGAAAAGCTGTGCGGAGCCGCGTAGATATGGTAATGACCGCGCATATTCTGTTTAAAAATATAGACCCGAAATGGCCGGTCACTTTATCTGAAATTTTTTTAAAAAAGATGCTGCGTGATGATTTGAAATATAAAGGCTTAGTTATAACGGATGATCTCGATATGAAAGCTATGGCCAAACACTATGATAAGAGCCAGATTCCGATACGGGCCATGCAGGCAGGGGCCGACTTATTGCTTTACTGTAATGAACCTGAATCTCCACCGACGGCGATTGAAGGCCTGATGGAGGC
>JAYTFA010000221.1:0-2505 GCA_043734765.1 Pseudobdellovibrio sp.
GTTGACAATGGCTATATTCGCTGCAAAAGGAAGAAGGGATTTAGCAGCAGGCCCAAATGCAAGTTTTCCAGATCTCATTATATCTTCAGGTCTGTATTCTAAAAAGAGATCTTTTTCATCGATGTGACTCTTGAGAATCTGCGGGTCCAGGCCTAAAGTGCAATCCATTCCACCGGCCACGCCGATGACTAAAAAAAAGTGATCTGATTGCGCACCTGTAGCTGCAGTGAGCGGATTACGGGCATTATTCAACTGAATGTATTTTAAGACGGAAGCCAGAGCCAGTCCGCTCATGGCCACCGAACCGGAATATTTTAAGAAATCCTTACGACTTATTTTCATCAAACCAATTCCTCATCAGTAAAAAAGAAACTCCGGAGTTAAAACAATTGAGGAGGCAATTAACTTATTGATATCTCCGGCATTGTTTTTTTCGCGTAAATCGTTGAGCTGATCTTCAGTTGATTTCAGTATTTTTTCTGCAACTTCGTTTGTGGTCAACTCGTTAAAAACACCTTCTCCAAGAATATCCACAACCAGAAATTTAACAAGTGCAATTTTTTTTTCCCTGGATAAAAGGCTCCAATCAGCGAAACTGACAGGGTGGGAGCCGATCCGGGCGGTTGAGGAAGGAAGGTTTTTAGAGCACTTATGATAGATTTGATAGGTGTTCAGTATCGGATAGCGGGAAAAAACCTTTCCAGTGACCGTGTCTAAAAATCCGATCGACGTGAGATCATTTTTATTGAGCCGGCACTGATTAAAAAAATCATTATCCAGTTTAAATTTTGTTTTAAGGGAAAGGTAAAACTCAACATTTTGCATGGCCCGGTTGGCTACCGGCTCAAAGGACGAGTTTTGCGGCCGGGTTTGCTTGACCTGGGTAACCGGACGGTAGCCTTCCACCAGAACATAGGTAATAAATTCTTTCGGTTTTCGCCCTAAGCTGTCGAATTTTCTGGACAATGAATTAATATTTGTGACGGGAATGTCTCTGCCAACGAACCAATCCCAGATATGCTTAACCTGACATTCCCGATACTCGGTACGCGTGGTAATCGCTTTTGCCATCTCATTAAAATTTGAGAAATTAATTTTATAATGTTTTCCGTTTTGTCCTTCATATGTCAGATAACTGCTGACAGTTTTGGGGCTTAACTGATCTGAAGAAAAATCGAAGGCTTTGCCCAATGGATCCAGTTTATAATGACAACCCATGCAGGAGATATCGCTGCCGTGACGTTTTGCCGTCGAAAGCCCGGATTTTCTGTTGTTGACATCTTCGTTAATATTTAAAGAACCATCCATTAATCGGCTTTTGGTAGATTCGTTAAAAACAGTTTTAGGCTTCATTTCGTCACATAAAAAGACCCTAAAAAGAGCGGCAGCTCTCTTGCGGTTTTCATTTTTTCGGCTACTGAAATATCTTTCAAAAAAACGGGGTGTTGTAACAACTCCTGCAAACCGCGAATCCTTGATTTTGTATTTATTATTGTCAGGGGAAATGCGATCGATTTGTTTGTTTAGAAAAAACTGATAGAAATCCATTTCTGACATCAAAGACCGGTCATCAATGACATAAGAGGTACCGGTTAACAAATGGTCCCAGGATTTATTTTCACGGAACATCGATATTAAAAAAGAATCAAGAACACTTTCGCCTGACTGCGGGGTCAGGTAGTTGAGAGCTTTGTCTTGAGCTGCAACTTCAGGTATAAATAAATTAGGGATAAGTTTTGAGGTGACTTTAAGTTGCAGCAATTCTAGGATGTGAATTCGCATTTTTTCTTCATATTCGGGTGAATTCATATACTCTGCGATTTTCCGGGACAGATACTTTTTAAATTGAGACTCAGAGATACTGCTAACCTTTTGGTAATCACTGTTTGCCGGCGGAAAGCCCCTCAGCAAAATAGAGGTTCTTCTTAAATAACTTTCTCGTTCTGATGCCTTAGCAAAAGTGCACAGGATTAAAATGACAGAGATGAGAATTTTTGCCATTTACTGTATATCTCCTGCTGTTATGTGGGCCTCAAACTGTGAGTTTTTCAGTGAGTGTATCCTGACATGCACTAAGCCGAATACATCCAGAACTTGAATTACTTCCGGCAAGCCGCTGAGTACTTTTGTAAAGTGACGATTGTGAGAATTCATCTCTTCATGACTCTGTTGTGTAAGAATTCGGGTAGCTTCAGCAACGGAAGTAAATTGCAGAGGTTTATAAGTGCTCATCTTCTCAAGGGCATACTGCCTTACAAGATTTGAACTTGTAGATCTATCAAAAGTGTATTTACAGACTTTACCTTTGTTTTGAATCGTCACCCCGAGGACTTCAGCTGACAAGGGGGCAGCCAGCTTCTCGATGTTAAGCTCATCAGGGCGCGAATAGGGCTTCATATCTTTAAAAAAGAGTTGGCCATCCTGTCTGGTGAAAGTTACATCCCGGAAAGCGTGAATTGTTTTATTTTCATTTAAATCCGTTTCACGGCTGGTGGAAAACATCTC
>JAYTFA010000222.1:0-4920 GCA_043734765.1 Pseudobdellovibrio sp.
GGCCTGTGCGGAATTTCTGCAGCTCAGAGAAGGTGAGTGTCTGGAACCCCCGTTTTTTAAAAAACTGCAGATGCTTCTCAAACATTTTTTTAGTCACAAAAATCTTATGCTGAGACTGAATTTGTGCATCCGGAATTTTGTGATACATAAGAGTTGGGATCCATGAGGAATAATTCTTTAAAAAGTAAGCCGACTCATAGATCCGAAGAATATTTTGTGAAATTTTTTTTAATGAGAACTCATTAAAAGCCAATTTTGCAAGAACCTCAGGGTTTCCGGCGGCACTTTGCACATCGGTCCGAAATTTTTCAGAATCAATCCGCGGTTCTTTCGAATCAGGGTGAATGTCGCCGAAATTTGATTTAAGAGCCGCATGAAAATTGTTTTCGGTAATAAGTCCGATATATTTGGCTTCTCCGAATGCAATAACCGGAACACCTGTCATCAGAGCTTCAATGCATACGCGACCTGAACCCACAATCAGATCAAAGCCCGAGTAAAACTCGCTGTTAAGTCCCACACTGTGAACTTCTTTTATTTTTGATCTCAGATCCGGAGTGATATCTAAATCTGTCAAGGCTCCGCCGACAAGAGTGATATCAAACGGAAGCGATTTTAATTCATTTAAAACCTGCTCTGTGCGCTGTTTTTTCGGTCCGGTGGTTCGCCCGATAATCGCGATCCGCTTCGCGCCGGAAGCTGGTTTATTATTTTGTAGATAATGAAACTCCGTTGCGTCTAGAGGGTTCGGAATAATTTTCATTCTTCGTTCGGAGTAAGAAAAATCTTTTACAAGATGATTTTTAACATTCTCACAAATCGCAATAATAAATTCGCCATATTGATTGTGTAATTTTTTAGAGAACGAGGAATGCTGAACTCCATGTACGGTCGAAACCTGTGCCGTATTCGAAAAAAGTAAAGCCCAGTAAGCTAATTTTGCGGACGCTCTTGAATGCGTGTGCACGACGTGAATATTCTGTTTACGGATAAAATTGCGCAACCACAATACATTTTTGATAAATGTGATTTTGGATCTGGTCTCGATTTCCAGTTTCAGTTTAATTGCTCTCGATGGAAAATAAAATCCATTCGACAATTGGTAAACCTGATGCTGCTGTTCGATTTGCTGATGAGCCAGAGTAACGGCATAAACTTCGGCACCGGTTAAATGATTCTGCGAGAGCAAATGAAGTATGTTCACATGAGAATATTAAATCAAAAGAGGTATTTTATCTATATATTGAATATTAGCTTAAATTATCAGCATTGAGAAACAATAATATCTGCAATTCTTGACTTTGAGTCGTGTTCTAAATTAAATTTTTACTTCGCAATTAACCGTTTGCGGGAGTAGCTCAGTTGATAGAGCGATGCCTTGCCAAGGCATAGGTCGCGGGTTTGAGTCCCGTCTCCCGCTCCAAATTTCTTTCTCGGAAATTTGGAGTGTTGGTCGCTTCTAATTTCTTTAAATCACTTCACAATCAAATAATCACTCGGCAACAACATCGGTAGGATCGGCACACGTTCAAAAACCGGGTCAAAGGTAAATGAAAAAGCGGAAAGGCTCATTAAAGCCACTTCGGCAATGACCACGCCCGTAAATTGGCCCTTATAGCGAGAATCTATTCTTGGCGCATTCAACAGCAATCTTTCAAAGTGAACTTCGCGCGGTGAAATGCCTGCAGCAACCGTACGGCAGGAAGAGTCTTCAAATCCGGCTATACTTTGTTCGATTGAGCGTAAGCGTGAACTGTCGACCCCTGCTCGGGTGGCCGCAGGATGGAGCATTAAACGATGATAGAGAGGGCTTTGCTGGTGACTGACCGGGTCCACTCCGCCTCCCGGAGAATCAGAATACCAACCCTTGTTGTTTGATGCATTTTCGCAGTGATTTAAGCCTACCCCTAAATTGATCCAACTGCTGCTGACCAGTTGCAGGTTGGTATTGTTCGTGGGGCTTTTTACAACCTGATTGTAATTGATCATTCCGTTTACAAAAATCGGACCGGTAACATAAATTCTGCAACCGCTATTTGTTGTAAGTTCCAGGTTTTTTAAAAAGAGAGTTCCATTGATCGCAAGATCGCCATCGCAGGTGAGTTGAGTCGCCTCAAAGTAAGAGCCTTTGTTGACAAGGCCCGTGACAGTCGGCGAGGAATCCTGATTTTTAATATAAGTGTAGGGAGCGGCTCCCAGATGAGTTCGGCTTATTACAGTTGCCGCTGTCGGTGCCCCGATATAGACCTGGTTTTTTGTAGTGACAGAAGCCAGGCCGCGCACGGCATTGAGATATTTAGGTAAAGTGGTAGCTTCGGACTGGGCAAGAGTAAGTGCAGGAGACAGCCCGAAGGAGCCCGGTTTAAATGGCAAAGCCACATCGGGAACAATGATCTCTTTCAGCGAAGCCGAAAAAAGTGCCTGTCCGTTATGATCATTGTAAAATGAAAAAGGTGTTTCAAATGGATTGGCTCCGGCAGCAATTGCATTTTTTCCGAAAAAATAACTCTCTCCTGCGCCGAAATCAGAGATCAGTTTTGAAGCCGTACTTAAATGACAGGCCACACAACCCACGCCTCGAACGGCCATAGACGGTTGCAGCTCATGAAAAGGATTGCCGACGTTAAGCGAAACCACTTTTTTAACGGTCTGCCCGAACGAATTTTTAGCCACAAATTCATACTGATCAATGCCACGATAATTTGTATTGGGGGTGTAAGAAAATTTATCTCCGGCTGATTTTTTAAGAATACCGTTTTTTGTGGAAACCTGAGCCACAGTGGTGTCCAGTGAAAGGAAAGCGTGCGGATTAAGATCATGTTTATCTTTGAGCTCAATCGAAAAAGAATTATCAATTGTGTTGAAATCAAAAGTGACCATATCCGTAATTATAGCCAGTTGTTTATTCATAATCACATCAATGTTAATGGGCACCTGGTGGGGAGAAGCCGCGCCTTCTTCCTGTTCAATGTACTGAAAGAAATCATCTCCGAAATAGCCGGATGCAGGCATATACGTGAATTTTCCGTTAGTTAAATTAAAATCCGTCAGAGTTCCGTGAGTAGGCTGACGAGTAACCGTAAATCTGGCCGGTTTAAGACTGATACCAGAAAATGTTTTAGGTTGAGCATCAAGTGCTGTGTCTTCATTTGTTGTAAAACTCTGAATAGAATTAGAAGCCAGTTCTTTGTAACCGGAGTCTTCGAACTTCATGCGCGTACAACTCTGAAACCCGATGACTGTTAAAACCAATATCGCTACCGGATTAAAACTGAAAAGTTTCATCATTCCACACCCCTGCCTAAGCTAACTTGCAAGACCCATTCTCGTAATAAGAAATAGGGAAGCTCTGGTGGGCGAATTATGTCGATCTCATCGATTTTAGCAAAAACATCGACGTCGCAAAATGAGAAGATTGTCTTTTTAGAACTTAGTTTTGATTTACCACCAGACAAATAGCCTCGGCTTTTACAACGCAGTAGTCACTGTTCATATGAAAAGCGCTGTTATTTGCAACGCGATTACCGCATTGAGGCTCGGCGAAATTCTGGGAATTGACTTTGAGTACGCCACCGTGGCCGGTACAGATAAGCATTAATTGCGAAAGCGCGTGCTGTTTGGTCAGGATCGGGTTGGAATCCAGTCTTCCGGACCCGCTGTGAATAAACTCTTTCCCGATTTTGATTTCAGTAACAGGGTAGTCGGCGGACATGGCAATAACTGTAAATAGAACAGACAGCAGACCAATTATGAGTGACATTTTCTTCATAAATACTCCTGGTTTGAGTTTAAAGCCCAATAAAGGGTTCTGAGATACATTATCGCAATAGAAGTGCCATATTGGGGATTTGAAAAAAATACTGAGAATGGTAGCAAATCTGATTAATCCTAGCATCAAATCGCAAAACCATATAGTTATACAGGCGAAATTAAAACAAAGGAAAATTTATGAAAAAACTAATCATGGCCACCGTATTAATAACTTCAGTAACTGCTCAGGCAGGATTCTTTGACTTTTTTGATTTTACAAAATTTTTTGAAGCTGCAGTTACATTTGCTGACGGCTTAAATGAAAATCTGGAAAAAGTTCGTATTAAACAGCAGGAAACTCTGGATATCAGAGAACAATGGGATATGGCCTGTGATACAACAAAAACTTTAAATCCAAGTATTCTGGCATTTAATAAATTATTATCGTCGTACCATGTAAATTCCGAATTCTGTGCTCCGATTACAACTGTAATCAAGTTACAATCTGACATTCTCGCTAATTGCAATGAATACTACTCAAAACCGGTACCTGATAACGCGGAATACTTAATCGGTAAATTTACAATTTCATTATTGCAATCAAAAATGATTTTAACAAAATGTTACCCGATCATCGGACAAATCAAGCTTCCTGCTTTACCCGGTAATAACTAGTTTTAAATTTCAAATAAAAATCGCCAATTTATTAAAGGAGTGTCATAAGACGCTCCTTTTTTTTAATTTCGAAAGTGAATCTCAGTGGCACCTCTTTTGTAGAGTACTAGCTCTGTAACAACAAAACCAAAAAAATGGGGTAAAAATGAAACTGATTTTAATAACTATGCTTACTGTTTTCGCATTGGGCGCTCAAGCCGTTGATTTAGGTGATCTACTTCCGATACTTATCGGTGGCGGAAGAGGACCAGGCCGACCGGCTCCTTATCCAGGAAATCCGGGTTATGGCGGCGGAGTAACTTGCCGATCTTTCGACAACGGTTACGAAGAGCATAACGGTGGACATTACAGTTGCGGTGAATGTTTACAGCAGCATGGTGATTGCACAGAAACCTGCAGCTCCGTAATGGTGGAATGCCGCGTAGACGGTACCGATCGCTATGGTCGTTTGGTCAGCTTTTTCGGAAGAGGATATGATCAGTGGAGAGCGCAGGA
>JAYTFA010000223.1:0-6129 GCA_043734765.1 Pseudobdellovibrio sp.
GCTGATGTTGCTTCGAACATAACAACCCAAAGCTGTTCCAACATGAAGTGGTATTCTGGATCATCAAACACAAAATTTGATTTCACCCCGTCTTCAATAGCTGTTCGTAAAGACTCTGGCGTATCCAAATTTACTCCTTTTTCAGCGGAAAATTGCAATCCCCAGACAGAGGTTTCATTTCAGCCAATTTATATTAACCCACCATTCTTATATTCTTATTATTTCTTATAAAGATAATATATAAATAAGAGAATGGGGCCTTCGCCCCACTCTTTATCACTCACCCGTTAAAGTCTTCTGCACTGACCTCGCCTGCCACTTTCCACGACCCGTCTTTGTTCTAACGCCCATAGTGTTCAGAACGTCCGCAATCTTCCAATAACTGAAACCCTGAGCCCTTAACGCCTTCATTTTTTCAATGGCCGCTAGCTCCCGCAGGTTCCCCACGATCTGCCTCTTTCGACGCATTTCGCCAAACTTCAACTGTTGCTTCGTCTTGAGCAACTGATCTTGTTGTTTTATGGGAATATCAAATTTCTTCAAACCGTTCCGGACGGCACAGCGGGTGGAAAAACAAAGGGCTGCAACTTCGGCTATATTTAGCCCCCTTTCGACGTAGTTTTCGAGGAGGAAACTTTTATCTTTGTACAGAGGCGTTGACCTGAACTCAATGATTACGCTAGGTTGAAGAGGTGGAAACACCAGTTCTAAATGAGCGTCGGGTGCTACCCCAAATTTAACTTACTCATCGTTTTTTTGTTCCACAGAATCACAACTTTCACTTTTGACAAACTTAATTTTATTAGACATAGATAAGCTATGGCTGGATTAAAAGATAAAAATATTGATGCTATTGTTTCGGTTTTGAAGGTTGAGTTTCAGCCTTCTCGTTTGTTTCTTTTTGGCTCTAGGGCCAATGGCAATACTCGTGTTGATAGTGATTATGATTTTGTATTGGTTGTTCCTGAAAATACAAAAACTCGCCACGACAACATGGCGAAAGCTCGCCACCTTTTACATGAGAAATGTAATATTTCTGCTGATGTGTTTGTTTACTCTCAAAAAGAGTTTGATGAATGGAAAGACGAACTTAATTCAATTCCTGAAACAGCAAAAAATACTGGGCTGGAAATAGATCTTGGCTAATTTAAAGACCACTCAGTTATGGTTCAAAATTGCTATACGCGATTTAAAAAACGCAAAAGGACTCATAGACCTAGGTGCCGACCACAAACATGGGGCTGCTTATCATGCGCAACAGTGTGCTGAAAAATCTATAAAAGGTTTTTTAACTTTTAATGGATGTAGAGTTGCCAAAACACATGATCTTGAAGAATTAGCTAAACAGGTTGAACCGCTTGATAACTCTTTAAATAAGCTTATTTTAAAATATAAGTTTTTAACTGAGCTTGCGATTGTTTATCGCTACCCAGATGCGGAGAAACGACCTTTGACTTATGCTAAAGCAAAAAAGTCTACTCTGGCTGCACATATAATTTATGACAGATTTTATAAGGCTACTTTTAACAAAACTGATAAATCGAAATTTTTGAAGTCTTTTTTGTAAGACTTGGCGGCAATAAAAAATGAATAATTTTGAATTTATCATCCGCAAAGCTCTCCATGAAGACATTGAAAGAATCGCATTTATCAATGCCGAATCATGGAAAACCACATATCAAGGAATTGTGACTCAACTTTTTTTAGATACCCTAACAACAGAACAGCAACTTCCGAGAGCCAAAAGGCTTGTTGAAAGCCCTGAACTCAGTTGCATCGTGGCTTATGAAAAAAAATCGGGAATAGTCGCTGGTTTTGTTTGCTTTGGAAAAAATAGAGAACCGAATGTCGATGCCGATTGTGAGCTCCAAGCCATCTACTTACTTCGAGATTATCAAAGGCTTGGATTAGGAAAAATACTTTTTGAATTTGGTGTTAAAGAATTAATAGAAAAGTTTAACAAAAAAATGATGGTTTCAGTTTTTGAGGCCAACAAACTCGCACGAAATTTTTATGAACGACAAGGTGGAAAACTCATTGGCAGCGATCATGTTGATTTAGCTGGTGTTCGATATCCAACTTCGACTTATATTTGGAATTTACAATGAGTAACTTTAGCTCATTAGCCACATGCGGTTTAATGTCATAAGCGTCAGCGGCAAGGGCGTCTCAATTCACAATTGGAATCCCGGATACATCATGTTTTTTAGAAAAATTATCGACAGGGTTCGCTCTAGCCACTTATTTTATTCATAAAGTAAATTAAATAACTCTGGAATAACCTGTGCGGTTTTTTCATTTCGGAGTTTGTCTAAAGTAAAAGTAAATTTTTTAAAGGCCGTTCGCATTTGAGTTAAATCCTGATGCTTGGCAAAAGTGATCACCCGCGAAAGCTCACTTTTGATGTGTGATAAAATTTCTTCAGAAACCTTGCTTTTTATAGACTCTGAAAAAAGTCTGTATTTTTCAGCTAGAGATTCAATTTCAACAGAGTTCAGAACAGATACATTTAGATACTCAGGATCATTTAAAAGATTGAGCTCAAAGTTACGCACTACTTTAATATAAGAATGATCAATAAAATATCCGATCAATTCCGGCAATAAATAGCAGTTCATCAGGCTCACTGTGGGATAAATCTGGATCATAACTTCCGGATTGAAAGTTCTGATTTTAACCAGATTGCTGACAATGTCATCCCAGACTGCGCCTTTTCTTACCAATTCCAGGGCCGGGCCCGTGGCGTCAATACTGGCACTGATTTTTATAAATTTAAATTTTTTCCACAAATGAAGAACCTTCCAGTTTTTGAAAGTGAGATGCGAAAGATTAGTATTGTAAAAGATATGAACATCAGTTCTGTTCAATTCAATAAGTTTTTCCAGTAATTTGTAGTGATTTTCATCTAAAAGAGGCTCCCCACCGGCAAAATATATTTTATGAATTTTAGGAAGAAGTTTTTCTATATCACTGAGTGCGGTTTTACTTTCGCTTAATTTGAAAGTACGCTTTTGCACATCCGTACCTTTATAAATCTTCTGATACTCATCAAACCAGCTGTTACTGCTTTCTGGGCTGCAGGAGCGGCATTTGAAATTGCAAACATTGGAAAAACGTATATCCAGATAAATAATGTCGTTGTTGTCGAGGTGTCCATCGGGCGCCGTCTGTGCTATCCGCGAAGCTTCATTTTTATAATCTTTGTTAACCATCTGGCGGTAGCTTTCAGAGCCCAGATCCTCGGTTGTGTGGCAATCGCTGCAAAAACTCTGAGAAATACCCGAAAGCATTTCCTTACGGACTTTTTTGATTTCATCCGAGTTCCAGATCTCGGCGAGAGGTTTTTCAAGAGTGGAGCCGTAGGAATACCTGTGCTTAACGCGGCAGCAGGGATAGACATCGCCGTTTTGCCGAACCTGGGCGTGTATCCATGGAAGTATGCAGAAGGCTTTGTTTTCTTTTTCCATTCTTCTTAAATTATTAACTATAATAAAACTATTAACAACTTAAGTTCTTTATTTTGATAAATAATTCACCTATGCTTTACTGAATGCAGACAATGTTCGGAATACTCTTTAAAATCCCCTACACACTAGCGCTTTATGCCCTGAAGGGGATTTCCCGGTTATTTTTTTCTGCACAACTCTGGCCGCGACACAGCTATCTGGACCACACCTTTAGACCTCTGAAAAGTGATCTTGATATTTCAGTTTTTATTGAAAGCCCAGAAAACCGGAGGCGGTTTTCTGTTTTTTACAAATGGTGTAAGCGCCTTTTACCGTTTTTAGGTGAAGTTAATTATTACTCTTCTTCGACAATCAGTTATCTTGCAAAATACAGTCTCAATTCTTTTGAATTGAGCAGGGACCCTCAGCTTCTACAAAATTTTTTACAGAATATCCATCCGGATTTTTCACCGACCGCGGCTCTGGTTTTTTTGCAGCGTACATTCATGAGCGATTATGAACATATCCGCAGGCAACCGAGAATACTTAAATGGCAAAATCATTTTGATAATCTCAATGCAGGTCTGCAAAAAACAGATCATCGTAGCCCCCTACTGTCACTTAAAAAAAATGAGTTGGTGGCTTCGGTTTCTACGGCGATAATCAATCTGTCAGGTTTTACCGATAAAAAAGATGCTGAAATGGAAAGAATTAAACTGCAGCTTTTGATAGAACTGGTTTCCAATAAAAAAAATTACATATGGAACGATCGACTGCCGCTGGAATTTAAAAACCTGATGATCTACTTTCCTGAATACGTTTGTTTTTATGATTTTGACATACCGGATATCAACACTGCTATGCTGCCGATCATGACAGCTGAAATAGAATGGTACACTCTCGTTAATCTCAGAAAAGCCTGCGACAGAGCTTTAATTGAACATGGTATTTCAGAGACTGAACTCTTCGTTAAACTGCTCAGTAAAATTCTGATAAAATACAAGCTTCAGGAAATTCAAAAAACTATTTTAAAACTTACTGAAGCACAGAATTTATTAAAATCTTTTATTTGAGTTCCTGCTCGCCTAATTTCTTGTTCTAATTTTTGAATTTCTTTCCAACTCATTTACTACTCCTCATTATTCTGCTTATTATTCTGCAACTTAATCTTAGTCTTATTCGACAGTACAATTTTCTGATCCAACATTACAAGTAATGACCCTATCAGCAAAAACACCGTTAAAATACCCAGTGAAAATAAAAGTACCTGCGAATAACCGTACTGCGCGACATTCACAAAAAAGTAGGGATAAACCCCTAAAAATGCACCCCTGATCAACAAATAAACAAAATAACTAACCGGAAAAAGCAACCATTTTACACTATCTTTGAATCTGAGATCCCCGTTTCTGAATTTAAAAAACCAGAGCGCCAGATAGGCCAGCGGAATATAACCATGTAAAATATGGGTGGCAACATAACCTAAACCATACTGGTTATCACTTTTCAAAAGTAGAGCGTAATAGATGATTCCCACAATTAATATGTAGACGCCAATGGCCGCAGAATTCGTTGTTTTTTTGAACCATCGGGTTAATTTTGAATCCGGAAACAAAACATAAGAGGCGAGCAGAACCGCCACGGCCAAATTAGTTAATATCGTAAAAAAGCTGAAAAAGTGATTTGTAGCATAAAGAAGTGAAAACCCCTGAGCCAGTTTTCTTGTTACTGAAAGGTAACACTGAATAGAAAGCGCAATAAAACCCAGACTTGCCGTTATCGAAACCAATGAATTTGTCTTCATATCTTACACTTGAGATAATTTTTCGATTTTGTCAACATCACCAACGACCCATAATAAATCTTCTTTCTCTAATCGCATCCCGGAGTCGGGGCTTAGAATCCGCTGCCCTTGCCTCTCGATGCCAACAATCATTCCTGATATAGCCTCACGAATACCGCAGTCCCTTATTATTGAACCGATCATGCCCGATTTAGCACTTAACCTGATAGATTTAAGTCCGAAGTATTCATGATTGAAATGAGTATAAATCCTCTCATCTTTTTGATCCAGGTTAATCTTTGTTTTATCCAGTTGTTCATCCGAACCGATAATAAATAATTTATCAAATGGCATGATCAACCAATAGCGATCGGGGGCAACCTGATTCATGTTGCCCCGCTGGACCAGAGCCACCGTTACCCCGAAATTTTCCCTGAGTTTGGCTTCCAATAAAGTAGAGCCCACCAATTTTGAATTCG
The DNA here is from genome assembly GCA_043734765.1 of Pseudobdellovibrio sp. GTDB lineage: Bacteria > Bdellovibrionota > Bdellovibrionia > Bdellovibrionales > Bdellovibrionaceae > Pseudobdellovibrio. Next base: position 5,709 of record JAYTFA010000223.1, read on the forward strand.
GATGAATGGTAAATTCCACCATACCAACGTTCCAGGGGGCCAGCACAGGCACCTTTACTTCTTCCGGCGGGCGAACTTTATATTTACCGCCTAAGCTCTCAATAAAGCGGTTTTCAATTCTTGCGTACACGCGGTTTGACTTTCTACCAGTCGCCAGAAGAATAACTAAAATCACAAATACAATTATTCCTGCCGCCGATTTAATCGGCAAAAATCCGTTAATAAAAATGGCAATCAATATCAAAACAAAAAATATTCGAGTCAATTGGATTCCGAATTTCAGGCTGTCGATACGTAGCTGCTCTGTTTCCGACAATTCCGGAGCAGAACCTCCGAACGAAATGGCCCACAGAAATGGAGCGGCCAACAGCAGCGAGCCCAGAGTCAACAGTAGCGAACTTATAAAACCCGGCCCCATAAG
>JAYTFA010000224.1:0-4451 GCA_043734765.1 Pseudobdellovibrio sp.
TAAGCGGGCCGAAAAGTCCGACGAGAACCGCCAGAAAATAATTGAGCTTTATGTTAATCTTTTAGTGGCCGGCAATGGACAGGATGTTCCGCTGCAGGCCCTTGCTAAAAAATCGAAAACCTCAATGCGCACGCTTTTCCGTCTCTTTGGCGATAAAGATTCACTTAATCTCGAAATCGAAAAATACCTCGAGCAATATCTAACTTCAGTTGTTGATAATCTGAATAAAATGAAATTTGAAGAGTACGCCGGCTACTCATATAAGGTATTTGATCAATACGAAAAATTGTTCAAAGCTTATCTTTTTACAAATTTCGGCCAGAAATCCCGCTTAGTCTTCAGAAAAAAATTCACAGCCCTGCTGGTACAAAAAATTAAAACTGAACTTAAATTTGATCCCTCTAATACAGAACTCATGAAAATTTACTTCGTCGTCAGTCTTATCAACGCCAATATCTGGAAAGATATTAAAGACAGTTTTGATTTATCCGGTCAGGACATCTCAAGCACTGCAAGTTGGGCCACTGAAATTCTGCTGAACGATATTAAAAAAGCCAAATAACAACACTAATATTATTAACTGCTGACCCGCTGAACGTTGATAATGCCTTTGATTTTCTGCAATGACAAAATTGCATTCGAAAGCTGAGAGACATCCGTTACGGAAATTTCAAACAGACAAATTGCTTTTTTATCACGAGTGGTTCTGATCTGAGCTGAATCAATATTGATCCCCTGCGAGGCAAAAGATTCCGACATGAGTTTGAGCAGCCCCTGCACATCCTGAGAAATAACTTCGAGCTTAACCTGACGCTCTTGCCCCTCTTGGGCCGTTTTAGAAGACCAACTTACATCGACACGGCGGATCTGATCATTTTCAAATACCTTTTGGCAACCCGAACGATGAATGATGATTCCTTTTCCACGACTGATAAAGCCGGTAATTGAATCTCCCGGAATGGGGCTGCAGCATTTCGCAAAATGCACCAGTACATCATCCATTCCATCAACACTCACCAAAGAATTCGACTTACGCATTTTAGCTTTGGCCGATTTAACAATTCGTTCCATGATAGTGGAGTCAGGAGTTTTATCAGCTTCTTTTTGCAAAGCTTCAGGACTTAAATTTTTAACAAGTAAGTTAGCTTCAAATTTTCCGTAGCCCACGCGTACGTAAAGCTCTTCTAAATCTACAATTCCGCTTTCACTGATATATTTGTCGAAGTCCGGTCCTTTCAGATATTTGATGGCCGCCATTCCGAATTTTCTGAATTCTTTTTCGACGATATCTTTACCAATAGCAATTGCATTTCGTCGTTGTTCTTCTTTTACGAATTGCCGGATTTTTGATTTGGCCTTGTTAGTAACTACAAACTTCAGCCAATCTTTTGAAGGCGTCTGGGTTTTGGAGGTCAGAATTTCAACGCGAGCCCCATTGGTAAGTTTGTGTTTTAACGGAACCATACGCCCGTTCACTCTGGCGCCGGTGCACATGCCACCCAAGTTCGTATGAATTGCATAAGCCAGATCTACCGGAGTGGCTTCATCAGGCAGTTCAATTACATCTCCCTTGGGAGTGAAAACGTAAATATCTTTTTCAATCAGTCCAGTTTTAATTGTATCTAAAAATTCCTCAGCGCCTTCGCCCGCCTGATTTAAGGCCACAAGGTCACGCAGCCAGTTGGCCTGCTTGAGTTCGCCTAACTGCAACTGTCCGCGCTCTTTGTAATTCCAGTGGGCTGCAATTCCTTTTTCTGCAATAAGATGCATTTCTTCTGTTCGGATCTGAATTTCAATTCGATCGCCGCCGGGGCCTATAACCGTTGTATGCAAAGACTGATAGTCATTGGATTTAGGCATGGCTATGAAATCTTTAAACCGGCCCGGAATTGGTTTCCAGATGGAGTGAATGTAACCCAGAACTTCATAACATTCTGTTACGCTCCCCACAAGAATCCGAAATGCCAGAATATCATAGATCTGATCGTAAGTTAAATTCCGGGATGTCATCTTACGGTAGATAGACCATAAATGTTTTGATCTACCGTAAATTTTTACATTTTTAACATTTGTTTTAGCTAAAACGTCAAAGACACTTTTTTTAACTTCGTCGATGTATCTTTCAGTTTCATGCTCGTTCTTTTTAATAACCTGAATCAACTCGTAATATTTATCCGGTCTCGAGTATCTGAAGCATAAATCTTCAAGCTCCACTTTCAGGGCACTGATACCTATTCTTCCCGCCAAGGGACAGTATATTTCCAGTGTTTCCTGGGCAATCCGCTCCTGTTTTTCATAGGGCATATGATTAAGCGTGCGCATATTGTGAAGCCGGTCGCAGAGTTTTACCAAAACAACCCGAACATCCTTACCCATTGCAATAATCATCTTACGGATATTTTCGCCCTGCTTATCAAAACTATTCCGGAAATTCATAAGTCCGATTTTTGTTACACCGTCCACCAACGTAGCAACCGTATCGCCGAATTCTCTTTTGATATCGTCAAGCGTGGCCGGTGTGTCTTCTACCGTGTCGTGCAAAAGTCCGGTAACGATCGTATCAATATCCAAATGCAGGTCGGCTAATATTCCCGCCACGTTAAGGGGATGTGAAATGTAAGGCTCGCCCGATCTTCGCATCTGCCCTTCGTGCGCTTTTTCAGAAAACAAATAAGCTTTTTCAATAATATGAAGTGGCGCAGTGGGATGATAAGTCTTAATTTTTTCGCAAAGTTCTGCCAGGTTTTTAATGTGTTTTATCGGCAATCTGTCTTCGGATAATATCTCTGGCATTATTATAAATTATAAAACAAAAAAACCCGCTAATTAAGCGGGCTTTTTAAATTCCTTTAAAAACAGACTAAAGAGGGGCTCTCCTGAGTCGTAATTATTTGTTCAGATCCTTCAGCATTTCGGTTTGCGCCGTCAATGGATCGATTTTAGACTCAAATCCAACATTGCCGATAGCCACTTCACGAAGCGAATTCACGATATACTTGTTATTTTTGGTAGCCACTGTGCAGTCGCTGCCCTTAAGAAGTTGCTTTGCACGCTTTGCCACTAACAATACTAATGCAAAACGGTTAGGTACTTTATCCATACAATCTTCAACTGTTACTCTAGCCACTTAAATACCTCTTTTATTAAACTCGATTTATTAAGATTAAGTCTCATATAGTAGCTCTAACCTATCCAATTCTCAACTGTTTTTTTGAATTCAGTGTAAGATCGTTCGAAATCATCATTCACAATTTGCACATCGAATTCGTGGGCCTTTGCCATCTCTTTTTCGGCATTGATCATGCGTACTTCCAGGTCCGGAGGAGGTCCGCCGTCCCGCTTGATAACGCGACGCTTTAGCTCCTCAATCGAGGGCGGCAAGATAAACACGGTTTTTGCGTCCGGATACTTGGATTTAAAGGTCACCACACCCTGGATATCGATATCCATGATAACGACCTTATCTCGAGCCCAAGCTAGATGAATCTGCTCGTGGGAGGTTCCATACATATTGGTGTGCACCTGAGCCCACTCTACAAAAAAATCTTCATGGACCTTTTTCTCGAATTCTTCTTTTGAGATGAAAAAATAAGGTTTTCCCTGGCTTTCATTGTGACGCATAGACCGAGTTGTGTAAGTGATAATATCGTGCAGGCGGCTGTCTTCTGCCGCTAACCTCTCAACAAAGCTGCTTTTCCCTGCCCCACTGGGCGCGGCTACAATAACCATTCTCGTCTTCATTCTATGTTTTGCACTTGCTCTCGTATACGTTCGATTAATGTTTTTGCTTCAACAACTGCTTCAGTAATACCGGCCACCTGACTTTTGGATCCAATCGTATTTACTTCACGTAAAAGCTCCTGGGTATAAAAATCGAGCTTTTTACCTTCTGCAACCTGCAATTCAACCAACTTATCAAAATTTAATATATGTTCCGTTAATCGGGTTACTTCCTCATTGATATCAGCTTTTTCCAGCTGAATGACAATCTCTTGTGAAATGCGTTGCGGATCCATTTGAAGACCTGCCACTTCTTTAGGAAGCCTTGCCTTTACTTTTGCCTCAAATCTGTCTTGAAGCGTCTTGTTTGCTTCATCGCGGAGCTTAGCTATTTTGTTAATGTGTTTTTGCAAATCCTTCAGGTTTTTCTGCAAATCTTTTTTAAGGGCTACTCCCTCACGCGCGCGTTCAATATCAAATTTTTTCAATGCGGCTTCAAATGTCTTTTTAAGCAGACTCACTTCATGTTGGGTCAGGGTATCCGATTCCTCCACCTGAATAACATCCGGCTGCTTACTGATGTGTTCAAGCCTTACATGCTCATTGATTTTAAGATCTGTGGAGAGCTTTTTAAAAGCTTTTAAATATTCCATCGCCAGTTTGGTGTTAATCAATATCCGACCGGAGCTCACCGTTGTTTTAATTTTTCTAGAGATATAAATATCAACAGT
>JAYTFA010000225.1:0-2741 GCA_043734765.1 Pseudobdellovibrio sp.
GACATGTAGGCTTATTATTTTACAACAAGTTCAGCGGGTCAATATCAACGACCACTTTTGTTAGTTTAGGGACCCATTTGGAGTTTCCCATTAATTTTCTGACAAATTGATTCAAAGTTTTAGGCTGAGAACTTTTCAGTAATATATGATAGCGGAACTGATTTCTGAGCTTCGCAATTGGGGCTGCTGCGGGGCCAAGGACCTCAATTTCACTAAAGAGAGAAAACTTTTCTTTCAGAGCCTGGGCTCGCTGCGACAAGTGTTCTGCCGTACTCTTAACTTTATCTAAATCCGGTGACTGAATTCGCAAAGCAGTCAATTTATGAAATGGAGGATAATTAAGCTGTTTTCTGTTGCTGAGTTCCGCAGAAACAAAACCCTCATAATCATGATTTTTTGAAAACAGCACGCTCTCGTGCTCGGTATTGTAGGTCTGAATAATTACTTTTCCGGGCAATTCGTTATCTTTTACGTGCCTTCCGGAACGTCCGCTCATCTGGGTCATCAACTGAAAACTTTTTTCAGCAGCTCTGAAATCAGGAAGATTAAAACTTATATCTGCTAACAACAACCCAACAAGTTTCAGATTCGGAAAATCGAGCCCTTTGGCAATCATTTGCGTCCCGATTAAAATATCAATTTCCGAATTTTCCATTTTTGTAACAAGTTCTTCCATATCTAAACGGGAACTGATTTCGTCGCGGTCTGCGCGGGAAATAATTTTATCCGGAAATAATCTCCTTAGATCTTCTTCAACTTTTTCTGTGCCCAGTCCTAAATTAACAAGTTCACCGTCTTTACAATCGGGACACTTGATTTTGAAATTCTGATGATAGTCGCAGTAGTGGCAAATCAGATGGGTGTTGGCGTGAAGGGTTAAGCTGATATCGCAGTTAGGGCACTCCGCCGTGTGACCGCAGTCGGGGCAAAAAACCGTTTGCGCGATTCCTCTGCGGTTTAAGAGCAAGGCCACCTGTGTTTTATTCTGAAGACTGATCTTCATTTCATTATACAGGCGTTGTGATAGCCAACTCGGCTTCTCGACACTTTGCTTCTCCTGATCTTTTTCCAGTCGCATATCAACAACGGTAATATCCGGAAGCGGCCGGTTATTAACCCGATTTTTAATCTGATGGAGCGTAAATTTTTTATCTAATGCATTTTTCCATGAATCCAAACTGGGCGTAGCTGAACCGAGAACAACCGGGCAATTATTAAAATGTCCGAGCATGATGGCGCAATCGCGGCCATTATATTTAAGTTTTTCATCTTGTTTGAAGCTCGATTCATGTTCCTCATCAACTACTATCAGGCCGATTCTATCAATTGGGCAAAAAACTGCTGATCGGGCCCCGATAAGAATATTTTTTCGACCTTCAACTATATCCCACCATTGGGTGGTACGCTCACGATCTGTTAGCTGTGAATGGAGAACTGCTATCTGATCGCCAAATCTTTCTGCAAATCGGTTTATCAATTGGGGCGTTAAAGAAATTTCAGGAAGAAGAAATAAGCCACGCTTACCTTCCTGCATAACTTTTTCAAAAAGCTCCAAATATACTTCGGTCTTGCCGGATCCGGTAACTCCATGAATTAAATGTGCGGAAAATCCTTTGATTTTAAAAATATCATCGACGCAAAGCTGTTGTTCGCTATTTAGCTCATGCTGAATTTTCTTCGGTATATTCGGAACCACCGACGGCCGCTGACTTTTTCTTACAACTTTTGCTTTTTCCAGTGGTGGAAAACACAGCTGGGCCACCTGTCCCAACGGATGAATATAATAATCCGCCATCCATTCGAGCCACTTCAAATGGGTTTCTCCGAGAGTGGGCAATGCAGTATTAATTGAGTTAACGGGCTTAAGTTCAAACTTCGGATCTTCGGTTTGAGTGGAAACGACGACCCCCGAAACCATTCTTTTTCCCAATGGCACGACGACGATATCACCACGCTTTACGGTAAAATCATCATTTTGTAAGTAAGTCAGATTTTCAGCAAGAGGAGCATCAACGGCAACAACTACTGTTGGCCGCTCATTCACCGAAACCTCTTATAAAACTCTTCGACCTTTAAACCTAATGACCCTTTGTTAGAAAGGTAAATTTCAGAAGGCATATCGAGAGCTTCCGGATAGAAACTTTTGATTGTTGCACCGGTTTTGGTTGAAACTTTGGTAACCTGCAGGGCGGCGTTTTTATCGGCCCAAGCTACAATTTTTAAAGTTGGATAGTGAACATTCCCATAAGCTTTGAAATCTGAAAACTCTACCTCAGACTCGCTCGGAAAACGGATTTTATTCAAACGAAAATAATCCTGATCTATCCAAATTTGTGGAGAAAGTGCTTTTCCGTTTGAAGGTTCGCCGACCGCAAAACTGATGGCGCCGCTGGCGCGTGAAAGGCGCACCTTGGGAGAAATCCCCAGGTCTTTCAGATAGGTGTGATAGGACTCCACCGATTTAATGGCTAAAAATTTTTCAAAGAACTCAGGCGACATGTCACTGATTGTTTTATTTTTTCCGATTATTTGGGTTCTTTTTTTATTATTGTAGAGGTAGTGGATTTTAATTAAGTCTTTAAGTTCCCCCACTCCGGTAGCCGTGAGCCTTAAATTTTTATCGCCTTCAATGAGCCATTCTTCTTTAACAATAAATTCTTTGCCGGCATCTTTGAATATAACATTTTGCTCCACTGCGATAATGGAGCTTCCCGCAAGACCTGCGGTTTTATGAAGAATTG
>JAYTFA010000226.1:0-2683 GCA_043734765.1 Pseudobdellovibrio sp.
AGCTTTATTTTTAGCCGACAAAGCTTCGGCCCGGGCTTCAGATAACGACTGTTCAAGAGTCATAACCTTGGTTTCAGCGGCATTTTTTTTCTGCGCCAGAGCAGAAACCTTATCCTGATCTTCTTCATGAGTCCGTTTAAATCGAATGACTTCATTTTCAAAATAATTTTTGAATTCCACTGATTTCTTCAAACGTGAAATTTCTTTGTAGGCGTCTTCATTGCGGCTCTGAAGTTCTAAAATCTCTTTAGAAAATGAGTGAATCTGATCTTCGTAGGTCTGAATCAGGCCATTTTTTTCGGCATGCAAGGTGAGGATCTCATTATTTTTTTGATTCAGTTCGAGTTCCATTTTTTTACAGAACTCTTTATAAGTCAGAGTTAAATTGGCATTGATTTTCTGAGTCTGCATAAGTTCATTTTTCAGATCAACGGTCTGCTTTTTAAGTTGAACTATAAAGGGCTTAACAACATCCTGAATTTTCGTATGGAATTTGGCAAAACGTCTGATTTCGGTCATTTGAGTGGCGTTGATCTTTTCGTAAGAAGCCACTTTTTCAGACAGCAATTGAAGACGTTCGTTAGTTTCAGTATATCGTATTTCCAGCTCGTCATTTTTTTCAATGAGCAACTGATTTTTCTGGAAGTAGTTCTGGGTTTCAAAAAATAATTTATTCTTTTCTTCGATCAGTTTGTTGTTTTCAGTTTCAAATAACAAAAGCCGGCGATAATTTAATTTTAATTTGTTTTGTAATTCTTCATTTTCCTTATGCAGCTCATTCAGGATGATGGAGTTGGGCGCGTTGTAATGACTATCATTTTGGGAGGTTCTGGATTGATTCATTGATGGATTTAATGATTTTTCCGCATCCAATATCTCTAAATCTCTGATCTCAAATTCCATAACTTCCTCCTGAAGTAACTAGAGTGCCGCAATTAAACAAGCGGGCTCGTAAGTCCAGTTTGCCATAAATTGGTCCAGCTTGAATCATTACGAAACAAAACTAGACCTTAAGCCAGATTCATTTTTTCAGAGTCTTGCCGATAAGTAGTTATGGGCGAAAAGGCTTTAAAGCAGCAAAGCAAATCTAACGACATTGATGTTTCCGACCTGGGGAGACCCGATACCCTTCGCTACAATATTCTGACCATGGTTATCAATGAAGAATACGACCGTGCAATCCGAACCATAAAAGAATTTATTGAGACCGACTCTGATTATCCGAATTTCAGATTGCGAATTGAAAGATATTCAATGCATGCCATAGATCTTATTTACGGCATCAGGACCAAAAGAAACTTTCCGGGCCTGGGTGGTTTAACCAGAACCAAGCAGCAGGAATTAAAAGATAAATTCAAAGAGCATTTTACCGAGCTTCGCTTCATGATGAAAAAAATCGAAGAATGTATCGAAGAGCTCAGGCTCAACGACGTGCGATCAACAAATATGGTTGTTAAATCATTTTGGTTTTCTTTGGTTGTGATATTTGCAGCCGGATTTTTTATCGAAGTTATAAGAGGATTAGGTTATACTTTTGAAGTCGTTTTCAATGACTACCTCGAAACGGCCTTAAATCTTTTGTATAAGAAATTCTTTTAAGCCCTTAATAACCCTCAGCTATTTATTTTCCGGCCTGCTTAGCGGCTGCATTTAGAACTTCCAGGAATTGGCCCCACGGAAGTTTTTTACCGTTCATATAAACCGTAGGTGTTCCTTCCACTTTAGCAGTGGTTCCTTCTTGGGTGCTTTTATTTATGACATCGTATATTTCTGCAGAATCGGCGCAATCAGCCATTTGAGATTTATCTAGGCCCAGGTCGTTTTGAATTTCGGGTAACAAAGTTTTTGCATCTGTTACATTGAAAAGTCTTTCCTGTTTTTCAAAAATCCAATGATGCATGTCCCAGCCTTTTTTTGCGATTTTTTCGGCACATAGGGCGTAGGCCGCCAGTACACAGCGGGAGTTGTCGCCCTTTTGTTGAATTGCCGGATTACAGTTTCCGTCCAGAGGATAGGGCTTATATGTAAAGAGAATGTCAGTTTTACCTTTTAGAAATATATCGATGGCATTAGAGGCTGATTTACAATGTGGACATTTAAAATCTGCGAATTCGACCAAAGTGATGCGCGGATTTGCAACTCCGTTGGATAAACCTATGTTTTTATCAAAGCTATAGGCGGGGCTGTTGGCCCAAACGGACAGTTTTTCAGGGATCTGCTGTTTGATTTGATCTAGACCATAACTATTCTGAATCATTCCGGAAACAACCCACGACAGCGCCGGAACGCAAAGCAAAGTAATCAAGTGAGATTTGTATTCGCCAAAGTAATTTGTGAACTTAAAATCTCCATTTAAGTTCTGAACAACATTCCAGCCCAGGAAGAGATTGATAAAAGAAAAAACATAAGTCCCAACACAGAACGGGCAGACAACTTTGAGCACAAATAATGAAACGCCGCCTAATACCACAGATACGGCTACCGAGGACAGCAGCATAGCCCGAATTGTTTTTTGAGCATACTTGGTGCTCTCGACCCAATCTAAACGCAAAGACAGGATAAACGACAATAAAACAAGATGAAACATCCCCCCGAGAATCGCAATCGGGATTCCGGCAAGTTCAGCAAAACTGCTGGTCGCAGCCACGTCGCAATTTATTTTGCTGTTAATTTCACATAATGA
>JAYTFA010000227.1:0-9219 GCA_043734765.1 Pseudobdellovibrio sp.
CGCCTTACCATGTTGAAACCCTGGTGCGAAATCCCGGAGTTTCCACTTTTGTTAATATCACCAAGGGCTGTGATAATTTCTGTACCTTCTGTATTGTGCCTTACACCCGCGGCCGCGAAAAATCACGTCCGCTTTCTCACGTTATGATGGATATCCGTAATCTCGTTACCCGAGGGGTTAAAGAAGTTACATTGCTCGGGCAGAATGTTAATTCTTATGAATCAGAAGATGGCTCTGACTTTGCGGACCTTCTTAAAAAGGTGGCCACGGATACTGATATTCAACGCATTCGTTACACAACATCCCACCCTAAAGATTTTAATGAAAAATTAATGCATGTGATGGCGGATCATCAGGATAAAATCTGTGAATATGTTCATTTGCCGGCACAAAGCGGAAGCTCGCGAATTTTAGATCGGATGAATCGCGGTTACACACGTGAAGAGTATATCGAAAAAATAGCTCTGATGAAAAAATACATTCCTAATTTAGTTCTCTCAACTGACATTATCGTAGGCTTTCCCGGTGAAACCGAGGAAGAATACGAAGAGACAGTGAGTCTGGTTAAAGAAGTGGGTTTTGAAACCATGTTTGCGTTTATGTATTCACCACGGCCTTTTACAAAAGCTGCGGCCTATACGGATCATCTGCCGGAAGAAGTTAAAAACAGAAGATTGAATGCGCTTTTTGATTCCCATGAAACTCAGGCGTTTGGGTTAGCTCAAAAATATGACGGGCAGATACTGAATGTGCTTGTTGAGCAGATCAATGTTCAGGGTAAAGCACAGGGGCGCAGTACGCAAAACAAACTGGTTTACTTTATCGGGAGCGAAAGCCTGATCGGAAAAACCGTTCCGGTTAAAATTACGTTTGCTTCGCCGAATGTACTTCGCGGGGAGTTGGTGCAATAGTGAATTCTGAAAAAACTTTACAACAGATCAATATTTCGGCTGATATTTTATTTTCCAAACCGCAGGATGAAAGTGTTAATTTTGAAGAAAAAGATTTAGTCGAGCTCTTTCCGTATGGATTGTCTTTATCGAATGATGCCAGTCGTCCGTTTATGATTTTAAAAGACAAAACCGGCGATCTCACTCTGCCGGTTCCGATCAATCAGCTTGAAGCTGGAGTGACGTTAACGCAATCGGCGCACGCCAATGCGCCGCTGACAACTCATCGATTTTCTGAAAAACTGCTTGAAAGCCTGGACATTACGCTAGAGCGCTGTGTATTTGTCGAGATTAAGGGAATCCATCAATTTGTCAGAATTTACATGAAGGGACACTCTCAATATCAAAGCTTAAAATTCAGAGCTGATGAAGTTATGAGTTTGTGTATTCATCTGAAAGTTTCTATTTTTGCGACGAAAAAATTTATTGATCGGTCCAGACACATGAGCGCCGAAATTGTAGCTCTCGCACAGATGGCAGCTCAGGATCCATTATCTTTAACCAAAACGCACAATTATTTAATGTAGGAAACATATGCCGCTGATTTCTGCCCGAGGTTTTTCTCCAACAGTAGGAAATGATGTGTTTGTAGCCGAAGGGGCGCAGATCATCGGCGATGTCAGAATCGGTGATGGATCCTCGGTTTGGTTTAACACCACACTTCGTGGCGACGTCATGCCGATTATCATCGGTACGGAAACCAACATTCAGGACGGCAGTGTATTGCATGGAACTTTCGGCCAACACTCCTGTGTTTTGGGCGACCGGGTGACCATAGGTCATAATGTAATTTTACATGGCTGCAAAATAGGCAGTAAATGCTTAATCGGCATGGGTTCTATCGTAATGGACGGCGCAGAAATCGGTGAGTCTTCGGTGGTTGGCGCCGGAAGTCTGGTTACGGAAGGTAAAAGTTTTCCGCCCGGCTCCTTAATCGTGGGAAGACCGGCTGTTGTTAAGCGGCCTTTAAATCCGGGTGAGCTTAAATTCTTGGAACAGTCAGCCGACAATTATCTTCTCTATAAAACCTGGTACAAATAAGCTACTCTAATAAGGATATTTATTTAAATTTAAGAGGGGGCTCTAAAATGAATTCTGGTTTTGAATTAGCTCTGACATTTGACGATATTCTTCTTGTTCCGCAGTATTCTGAAATTGTTCCTACGGAAGTCATTCCAAAAACATTTTTTGCCAATAATCTCTATTTAAATTCACCATTGATTTCGGCGGCGATGGATACGGTCACTGAAAATAAAATCGCACGGATCATGGCACAAAATGGAGGTTTGGGAATTCTCCATAAAAATATGTCCATCGAAAGTCAGGCCTTTGAAGTTGAAAAAGTTAAAAAATATGAAAGCGGAATGATTCAGGATCCGATTACACTTTCTCCCGATCATTATGTCAGTGAGGCGCTGCAGATTATGAGCAAATACTCCATCAGCGGAGTGCCTATTACATCTCAGGGAAAATTAGTGGGTATTTTAACAAATCGTGATTTGCGTTTTGAAACCAATGTGAGTCAGCCTATTAAAAATATTATGACTAAAGAAAATTTGGTTACGGCAGGTGAAGGTACAACACTGGATCAAGCTAAAAAGATTTTACAAAAACATCGAATTGAAAAATTACCGGTGGTCGATAAAGAAGGACGCTTAAAAGGTCTGATCACCATTAAAGATATTGAAAAAGCAGAAGCCTACCCTCAGGCAACAAAAGACTCCAAAGGTCGGTTGGTGGCAGGAGCCGCTATCGGCGTTGGAAGTGATTCTACAGATAGAGTAGAGGCTTTGGTTGCGGCCGGTGCTGATATCATCTGCATCGATACAGCCCATGGCCATTCAAAAAATGTTATTGAAATGGTTAAACATGTTCGTCTGAAATTTAAGGATGTAATTATTGTTGCCGGGAATGTGGTGACCGACGAAGGAACGGAAGCGTTAATTAAAAGCGGCGCAGACGTTGTAAAAGTTGGAGTCGGGCCGGGAAGTATCTGTACAACACGTGTTGTTGCCGGTGTCGGGGTTCCGCAAATATCAGCAATTATGAAATGCGCGGCCGCTGCAAAAAAATATCAGAAAACTATTATTGCCGACGGCGGTATTAAATTTTCCGGTGATATTGTAAAAGCACTGGGCCTCGGGGCCAATACGGTGATGATCGGTAATTTATTGGCGGGAGCGGAAGAATCTCCCGGCGAAACCATTTTATATCAGGGACGCACTTACAAAATGTACCGTGGTATGGGCTCTATCGGAGCAATGGAAAAAGGGTCAAAGGATCGCTATGGTCAGATGGATACAAATGATTTAGACAAATTGGTTCCGGAAGGAATCGAAGGTAAAGTGCCTTATAAAGGCAATGCCAGCGGAATCATTCATCAACTTGTAGGTGGATTAAAATCCGGAATGGGATATCTGGGCGCGCGCAATATTGAAGAACTGCAGGCCAAGGCTAAGTTTGTGCAGATCACCGGACAGGGCTTAATTGAATCTCATGTTCATGATGTGAGTATTACAAAAGAAGCTCCTAATTATCGTTTGGAGTAACTTTGAGTCAATTAATGAATGGAAAACAAGGCTTTTTAATTTTAGATTTTGGTTCGCAGGTCACTATGCTCATAGCCAGACGTCTGCGTGAATTGGGATATTATTCTGAAATCAGAGCTTACAACGAACCCTTGGAAAATATTAAAAAATTTAATCCGGACGGAATTATTTTAAGTGGTGGCCCTAATTCCGTTTATGATGAAAAAAGTCCGAAGCGGGATGTGCAGGAGCTTTTAGCTGTGGCGCCTGTTCTGGGAATCTGTTACGGCATGCAGCTTTTGGCGCATCAACTTGAAGGAAAAGTTGAAAAAGGTGCTACCCGGGAGTACGGCCTCACTGAAATTAAATGGAATGAAACACCTTATCTTGAATTAAAAATGTCATGGCCCATGAAACATAAGATCTGGATGAGCCATGGTGACGTGGTTACAAAAATTCCTACCGGCGCGCAGGAGTTACTGCGATCCTCCGAACATATCGCAGGATTTATTTCTGACAGGTTTATGGGATTACAATATCATCCCGAAGTTTCTCATTCCGAATACGGAACTGAATTCTTAAGCTTTTTTGCAATTTGGTGTAAAGCCAAACCAAGCTGGAAGCACGAACAGGTTTTAGCTGCCGCTGAAAAATATGTGAGAACGACGGTTACGCCTGATGATCATGTACTGTGCGCTTTAAGCGGCGGTGTGGACTCTTCGGTTGTGGCGACCTTGTTGACTAAAGTACTGGGTACCGAACGGGTTCACTGTGTATTTGTTAATAACGGACTCCTGAGGTTAAACGAATTTGAAACGGTTTTAAGTTCTTACAAAAAAATCGGATTAAATGTGATCGGCGTAGATGCCGAGAACACTTTTTTAACCGGTCTAAAGGGCTTAACTGACCCTGAAAAAAAACGTAAAAAAATCGGTGAGTTGTTTATTCAGGTTTTCGAAGAGACGATAAATAAAGAATTATTGCCGCTGAAAGAGAAAATTAAATTTCTGGCTCAGGGCACGTTATACCCGGATGTTATTGAGAGCGTTTCTTCGGTAGGTGGCAGCCACACGATTAAATCCCACCATAATGTGGGTGGTTTGCCCGATAAGATGAAGTTGAAGTTAGTTGAGCCAGTCAGAAATTTATTTAAAGATGAAGTTCGCAGGCTCGGTGAAGATCTGGGGTTGGCGCACGAATTCATTTCGCGACATCCGTTTCCGGGACCGGGGTTAGGTATTCGGATTTTGGGTGAAGTCACACGTGAAAAATTAGAGGTTGTAAAAAAAGCGGATGCTATTTTTATCGAAGCTCTGAGAAGAGAAAACCTGTATCATAATATTTGGCAGGCGTTCTGTGTTTTATTGCCGGTGCATACCGTTGGGGTGCAGGGCGATGGCAGAACCTATGAAAATGTACTTGCACTACGGGCCGTGACTTCCGTAGATGGAATGACTGCAGACTGGTATGATTTTGATTCTAAATTTTTACGTAAAGTATCCAATGAAATCACTAATCAGGTTCGTGGTGTTAATCGTATTGTTTACGATGTGACCAGTAAACCTCCTGCCACAATTGAGTGGGAGTAATTTTTGAGTTTTGTACATTTACACACCCACTCTGAATATTCATTGCTTGAAGCCGCTTGCCGGATAAAAGCAATTGCTAAAAAAGCCGCTGATTATCAGATGCCGGCAGCGGCGTTAACAGATAACGGTAACATGTTCGGAGCCATTGAATTTTATTTTGCCTGTAAAGATAAAGGTATAAAGCCCATCATCGGTTTAGATGCTTATATGGCCCCGCATTCAAGACTTGAAAAAAAGCAGGATCCGAACCAAAAGTTTTCAGAAATTTCTTTAGGACCGAAACGCCTGGTTCTGCTGGCACAGAATATCTCCGGGTATCAGAATCTTTGTAAGTTGAGTTCGATAGGATATCAGGAAGGTTTTTACTGGAAGCCACGTATCGACGACGAAGTGCTGAAAAAACACAATTCGGATCTCATCTGTTTAACCGGTGGTTTTCGCGGTGAATTGGCCAATACTTTTTTAAAAGAGGGTCCGGAGGCTGCACTCAAAAGAATCAAGGAACTTAAAGAAATTTTTGACGACAGACTTTATCTTGAGATGTGTAACACTCGCCCTGAGTGGACTGCGATCAATCAATTTATACTTGAAGCCTCTAAAATATTAAAGGTTCCGGTTGTGGCCACCAATGATGTGCATTACTTAAGTGCCGATGATCAGATTGCACAGGAAGTTCTGGTCTGCATCGGGTCTAATAAAACTCTTGCCGATGATTCGAGATTTCAACTTGGAAGTTCTGAGTTTTACTATAAGTCTCCTGAGAAAATGCAGGAACTATTTAAAGATACACCACAGGCTATTGCCAACACTCTGGAGATTGCCGGGCGTTGTGATGTGAAATTTAATTTAAAAGATGAAAAAGGCAAGGCCATTTATCATTTGCCGAGCTTTCCAACCACCGAGGGGCGCTCTGTTTTTGAGGAAATTAAATATCGATCTGATATCGGATTGGAAAACAGATTCGAAGAGATGTTGGTTCACGATCAGGATCTGTCTCCGGAAAATAAAAAAATATACTATGATAGATTAAATTTTGAATTGAACGTTATTGATCGCATGGGTTTTAACGGTTATTTTTTAATCGTTCAGGACTTTATCAACTGGGCCAAAAACAACGACATTCCGGTGGGGCCGGGGCGGGGATCCGGAGCCGGTTCTCTTGTGGCTTACAGTTTGCGAATTACCGATCTAGATCCGCTCCCGTACTTTCTGCTATTTGAAAGGTTTTTAAATCCTGAACGGGTTTCAATGCCCGATTTTGATATCGACTTCTGCCAGGACCGCCGGCAAGAAGTTATTCATTACGTAACTAAAAAATACGGAGCTGCATCCGTTTCGCAGATTATAACATTCGGTAAATTGCAGACTCGCGCCGCTATTAAAGACGTAGGACGTGTTCTCGGAATGACCTTTGGCGAAGTGGATGCCGTCTCTAAATTAATTCCTGATAAATTAGGCGTAACTCTGACCGATTCGCTTGAAATGGAACCCAGAATTCGCGAGATGATGGAGCTTAACCCCACGGTTGATACTTTGATCAGCCTGGCTTTAAGAGTTGAAGGAATGGTAAGACATGCCGGAATTCACGCGGCAGGAGTTATCATTGCCGACGGCAATCTCACGGCCCATGCACCTATGTACAAGGGTGCCGATGATGAAAATGTAGTACAGTACGATATGAAGCATGCCGAAAAAATCGGTTTGATTAAATTCGATTTTTTAGGATTAAAAACTCTGACCCATATCAATCAGGCATTAAAAATCGTCAATAAAAACCGTGGTGTTAAGATCGCCGAAAAAGATATTAACATCAATGATCCTAAAATTTATGAACTTCTTTCAAGAGGAGACACGGGCGGGATATTTCAGTTCGAGGGCGAGGGAATTACAGACGCCACTCGTAAAATAAAACCTTCGAGTTTTGCGGATATTACCGCTATTAATGCCTTATATCGTCCCGGTCCGATGGCGAATATCCCTGAGTTTACCAAGCGAAAACACGGCGAAAGCCAAGTTGAATATCTATTGCCGGAAACAAAACAGATCCTGGAAGAAACCTACGGAATTATGGTTTACCAAGAGCAGGTTATGGGTATTGCTTCTGCGGTTTCGGGCTACAGTCTGGGTGAAGCGGATATGCTTCGACGAGCCATGGGTAAGAAAATTAAAGAAGAGATGGATCAGCATCGCGTGCGCTTTATTAAAGGAGCAACGGATCGCGGCCACGATCAAAAAAAGGCTGAAGAATTATTTGAGCTCATGTTTAAGTTTGCCGACTACGGATTTAATAAATCCCATGCGGCCGCCTACTGTGTAATTACGGCGCAAACAGCATGGATTAAACACTACTATCCGGCGGAATTCTTTGCGGCTTTGCTTTCCACTGAACTGGGCGACACCGATAAAGTGGTTAAATATGTTAAAGACGCGCAAAAACGCGGGCTGGTGGTAAGACCTCCCCATATTAATTTTTCGGATTATATGTTTACCGCAAATCAGGATGAAATTTATTTCGGTTTGGGTGGAATTAAAGGAATCGGGCAATCTGCGGTTGAAGCTATTCTTGAGGCCCGCAATTCAATGAAAGACAAAAAGTTTAATTCTGTTGAAGAGTTTTTTAATTCGGTGGATCTGCGACGTATAAATAAAAAAACAATCGAAAATCTGATAAAAGCCGGGGCGTTTGATGATTTCGGATATCATAGATCGCAGCTGTCAACCGGGTATCCGAATTTTCTGGATAGAGCTGTTGAGTCCCAGAAAGACAAAGAGTTAGGTCAGGTTTCATTATTTGATTTAAGCTCGCAGGAAGAAAGCAAAGTTGTTATTCCGAAAACCCCGCAGTGGACACGGATTCAGTCCTTATCTCACGAAAAAGATGTTTTAGGATTTTATCTGAGTGATCATCCACTCAGGGGTTTTGAAAACTTTTCGAAAGTATGGTCTTCGGCGGCCGTGATGGATTTACCGGAATACTTTGCAAAACATAATCCTAATACCACCGGTAAGCCCCTTGTGAAACCGAAGTGGGGAGAACAGAAAAATAAAACGCGCGTTGTAATTGCAGGTTTAATTTCTGAATATAAGGAATTAATCACCAAAAAAGGCACGCGTATGGCCTTCGGAAGAGTGGAAGATTTAACGGGCTCCGTTGAATTGGTGATTTTCCCGGATACTTATGCCAAGTTTGCGCACTTGCTGAAAGAAGAACGACCTCTTTTAGTCGGTGGCGGTCTTGAAGTAGAAGAGGGTAATCCTAAAATTATCGTGGATAGTTTTGCACTGTTTGATGAAGTTCTCAGAAAAACCAAAAAAATCTCAATGCATCTTGATAAAATTAATTCTGAAGACTTTGAAAAGTTAGATCAGATTTTAGCAGCCAATAAAGGAAACACCGACGTTCGTCTTGTTATGAATATTGACGGAGAGCGGGTTGAGGTTTTTCCGGAGCACCCTAAGCAAATACAGATATCTGATGAATTTTTTGAAGGAATCCATCAACTTTTTGGTCGTACAGACTTTATTGAAGTGAGTATTTAAGCTATCCTATTGCGGAGGTAGTCTCCCTATGAAAAAACATTTGATTTTAGCCCTGGTTTTTTTATCATCCTGCGGATTGGTTCATCGGCGGGATATACCTGCGGCAGCACCTGAACCGTTAACGGAAGCTCCTTCAAGAGTGATTGAAAAAGAATCCGCACTTCAGAAGTCTGTCATCGATCAGGATTTGAAAAAAAACCAGGACGACAAGGAACTTAAAAAACGAATTGTTATATTGCCTTTTATTGATAAAAAAGGGGCTCGTGATTTATCTGTATTGAAAAAAGCAAGGGATGCTTTTATGGACAGCTTAAATGAAACAAATGAGCTGATAGCGATTGATTCAGGCGTGCTTAAACTCGATTTAAATAAATATATAAAAGATAATATGTACGACCTCAAAGCAATTGCCAAAGATTCACAAAGCGCCGGAGTAAGTTCAATTTTAGAAGGCCGTATCATTGATATGAGATTTAAAGATGAAAACCTGACCACTGTAGACAATTCAAGTTCCCTTAAAACACGTGGTGTATCTTTTGAAATTGTAGTGCAGGCCCGCATGATGAATATCCGTTCCGAACAGGAATTATTCAATACGGTAAAAACGGTTAC
>JAYTFA010000228.1:0-2164 GCA_043734765.1 Pseudobdellovibrio sp.
TCAGATGAAATGACCTGCTTTCCGCCGAACCAGATTACTCCTGATATTGCAAAATACCCCAATAGTGACGCCAGCATCATAAACCAACTGATTTGCTTCACTTTATCCTGAACGGATAGAAGAGAGTTGCTTAAACTCGTGTTGTAGCGATCCTGTTCGAATTGTTCCTGAGCAAAGGACCTCACCGTTCTTATTCCGCTGATTGTTTCCTCGGCAACGATGGACGCCTCAGCTAAATTATCCTGAGCCCGTCTTGAAAAATTTCTGATCTTTTTTCCAAAAATAGCCGCACCTAATGCTACAGGAGGAATCACCACCAGCATCGAAAGCGCCAGTTTCGGTGAAGTGTAAATCATCAGTACGAGTCCACCGGCAGCCCCGGCTAAATTTCTGAGTCCCATGGAAACATTTACGCTGACTGCGTTTTGCAATATGGTCGTGTCACTTGAGATTCGACTGATCAGTTCTCCGGTTTTATTAAAATCAAAAAAAGCAATTTCCTGTTTTAAAATGGCCGAATAAAGATTCTGGCGCAATCTTTGAACAATTCGTTCCCCGGCCATTGTAAATAGATAATAGCGAATCGTCGAGGCCACTGCCTGCAAAGTAAAAACAACCAGAATCAACAATGTAATCTGATTAATTTTAAACTGATCCTTGGCCTGCAGAGCTTCATCAACCATATTTCGCACAACTTGCGGAAAAGCCAGCTGACAAACACTAGCAATCGCCAGAAAAAATCCTGCAACAAGCAAAGTTTTGAACTCGGCCCTTGCTAAACTAAGTATTTTTTTTGCCAGACTTTTATTAGAATCCACTAGGCCTGAACTCCGCGTATTTTTTGAATTTTATGCCCTGACCAAACCCTGAAACTTTCGATGTATCCATAGGCGGCCGGCACAACAACAAGTGTTAATAACGTGGAGCTTAAAACCCCACCTATTATGGCCACACCCATTGATTGCCTCTGAGTTCCCAAAGCTGTTACTCCGATGGCAATCGGTAAAGTACCTGCGATCAATGCCAGCGACGTCATCAGGATGGGCCGTAACCTTACACGACCGGCTTTAATTAAGGCTTCATTGATATTCATGCCCTCTCGTACCAAGTGGTTGGCGTAGTCCACCAGCAAGATGGAGTTTTTTGCAACCACACCCATTAATAAAATTAATCCGATTATAGAAAAAATATCGATCGATTTGTTAAATACAAACAATGCTATAAAGGCTCCGCATATGGCCAACGGCAAAGCTAAAAGAATAGTAAACGGAGTTATAAAACTTTCGTACAGCGAAGCCAGAACCAGATAAATAAGTAAAACCCCTAAACCAACCGCAATTAACATATTCGTCATCAAATCAATAAAGTCCTGTGCTTGTCCTTCAAACTTATAAGAAATTCCGAGCGGAAGTTTTAAATCATTTTTAATTATGCTTTCGATTTGGACCGTAGCATCTCCGATTTGTCCCTTCGGACCTAAATTTGCCGTCAACGCGATAAATCGGCCTTTATTCTGTCGGTTAATCTGCGAAAAACCTATTTTTTTCTGAGCCACTGCAACGCGGGATAACGGCACCATATTCATGTTCTGATTCGGCACAAAAGTCGTGTTGAAATTTTTCACTAAATCTTTTTCATTTTCCGCAAACATTACGCGAACATCGTAATCAATCCCGTTACTTCTATAAACAGCAGGAACTGAGCCTTCGGTTCTGTTTCTGAGTTCCGCACCTGCCGTAACCGTTGAAACTCCTAATGCTTCGGACCTATCACGATCGAAAACAATATGATACTCAGGGCTTCCGGCTCTGAAGTTCGTATCCACATCGATAAGGCCGGGAATCTGAGCAACTTTTTTCTGTAATGCTAGTGTGTAAGACGCCAGTTCATCCAAATTATCGCCGACAATATAAAGATTTAAAGGCTTCTGTCCGCCGCCGCTGATATCAACGTCGGTTACCGCCAGAATAGCTTCTTTTGAAAATGCGGAAAGTTTTTGGCGTAATAGTTCTTTCACATCACTGGTGCTTTTGCCGCTTCGCTTACTTTTCGAAACTAAATGAACAAAAAAGTCTGCCTTATTGGATTCAAATGTGGACGATCCAACTGTCACTGCAACTAAATCCACCTCAGGTTGAGATTTAATTGTAGATTCAATTTTTTT
>JAYTFA010000229.1:0-2706 GCA_043734765.1 Pseudobdellovibrio sp.
AGCCCTAGTTATGTTGGCACTGGTTCTCAACGCCCGAAAATAATGTAAGTTTTATAATGGCTTTTGTTACTATTCCGAAATTATAAGATTTGGTTCTGAAAATATGGTATTAGCTCCTTACAAAACTAAGGGGAATTTTATGAACTCATTTTTAATCGCAGTGTTGGTACTTTCAACTTTTTCAATCGCAAAAGCCGAAAGCATGCTTGAAAAATGCAAGGTAGAGGTTAAATCCATTGCGCAAATGAACATGGATCAAAAAGCTAGGTCTTATGGTTTCGACGGTGCTGCTGTCGACAGCCTGGATGTTGTTACTTTGGATCGAGAAATTGAAACTAAAATCGAAAAACTTTATGAGTTTTCAACCGGTGCGTACATCTATAAAGGATCTTACACCGTTAAAGTAGTTCTTGATTCAAGTTGCGCAGTTTCATCCGTCAACATAACTGAAAATCTTTAATTATTTTTTGCGTTCTTCAGATTGTTCCATTCGTCCAGATATTTTTCATAATCGATAGGTATCATCATGTTTGAGGAGTCCGGGTTTATGTACTCAGACTCCACCCCGTCCCAACCCGTGAATTTTCGCGATTTTTCAGAAACCTCAGTTTCAAATTTAGGTACATAATAGGCTTTTCCACCACCATCTGGAATATCCAGTGAAAACGTCGGCATCGCTAAGCCCGACAAATGCCCCCACAATTCTTTTTGAATTTCCAAAGAGTTTTCAATACTCGTTCGCAAATGATCTGTACCGATAGAAGGATCGCACTGAAACATATAATAGGGTTTGGCCCGCAGATACAAAAGCCTGCGAGATAAAGCCTGCACAACGGCCGGATGATTATTCACACCATTTAACAGAACCATTTGATTCATCACCGGAATACCGTTATCAACTAACTTCTCCACAGCCATTGCCGCTTCGCTGGTTACCTCTCTCGGATGATTAAAATGGGTCATCAAAAATACCGGCTTTGCTTTTTTGATTATTTTAACTAAGTCTTCGGTCATTCTCATTGGCGCTACCACAGGCATGCGGGTGCCGATGCGGATAATTTCAACATGTTCAATATTTCTTAAATCCGTTAACACTCTATCGAGCTGAACATCGGATACCGTTAATGGATCGCCGCCGGATAAAATAACTTCACGGATACCTGTGGTTCTTTTAATATACTGAATAGCGTCTTCATACTCGTTCTGTTTGATAAAAGCCTGATCGCTTCCGGTAAAATGCTTGCGGGTGCAATACCGGCAATAAACGCTGCAAACATCAGTAACTAAAAACAATACGCGATCGGAGTAGCGATGAACTATTCTTGATGTGGGGTGATTGGATGTTTTTCTTTCTCCTAACGGATCTAGTTGGGCCTGATTAGGATCGAATAATTCTTTTTCATGAGGCGATAAAATTCTACGAATCGGATCCAGCGAATCTGTTTTGGAGGCCAGCGAAGCATAATACGGGGTTGTACGTACATTAAATATCTCCGCGCCCTGCTTAAAAGCCCTGATTTCAGCATCTGCCAGTGCAAAATAACGGGCGTAATCCTGTTCGGTTTTTAAAGCAGAACGTAATTGCCAGCCCCAATCCGACCACTTTATCGGATCTACGTCATTGGGTCTCGGAGCATCTGCAAATACAAATTTCATAAATTATTTTATATACCAACAAGAGTTAAAAGGAACCAATTTTCAGCAGTCGTTAATTGTACGCCCCATCTTTTTTGAAGTTTAGTAACTTGTTGTATTTATTAGTTAATGTCTGATTTCTCATTCTGGTTCACTATAAGTTCTACAGCCTTTTCATTCTGAAACAGTTTGTAATTCCATATTTCTACTGTGAATACAGCGGTTTACCTCCAGTGTCTCGTTCTGACATATGGTCCGAGCTTCGCTTTATATAAGTATGAAGTTAATAAAAAAGACCGGGATGGTCTGTATAAATGGAGGATATATGAAAAAGTTACCAGGCCAAAAATGGATTCTATCATCGCTGCTCATTGCAGCTCTCGGAAGCCAATATTATTTTTCGGCATCATCAAAAAACAGCGGTTTATTTGAAATGTCGGAACTGGCTGCACCACAGATTCAGTCGATTACAGATATAACTGCAGCGCTTGAAAGAACCAAAGTGGCCGCGCCGGCTGTGGCACCAGCTCCGGTTGCAGCAGCTGCTCCAAGTGCAGAGCCCCAAAAACAAAAAACTGAAGGCGTAATAGCTGCGGCACCTTGCCCGGATTGCGTAACTTTAACAGCGGCAGAAGCCAAAAGAATTCGTGAAATATTAGTTGAAGTTACCGGCAAAAAAGTTGCTAAAGCCGAACCGGCGGTAGCTGAAACAGTCGCAGAAAAAATGAAACGCGAAAGAGAAGAACGCGAAGAAAAACGTAAAGAAGAAAAGTTAGCTAAAGAAGAAAAACTGCGCGAAGAAGCATTGGCTAAGGCTGAGAAAAAGAAAGATGAGCAGGCTATACGAGATGAGAAATTCAGATCTGATTACGAGCGATTGTCTAAACGTTGTTCTGATGTAGACTGTTATTCTTCCACATTTGCCTTGGCTTTAAATCGTTACACCAGCAAAGATAAATTGATCAGCCCAAGCGTAGTTAAAGAGCTTTTTGAGGAAAATATTGCCAAAGAATTAAAAGACGGATTAAAAGATCCTGAAAACAAAAAAGCTCAAAGTGCTTTAGAAACTTT
>JAYTFA010000230.1:0-4932 GCA_043734765.1 Pseudobdellovibrio sp.
TTTATCTGCAAACTTAATTTCGCCACGGCTGACAAGAGCAAACTTGCCTTCAACTTTTACTGTAGCAAAATCTTCCGGTTTACCGACGCCAGGAACAACCACTAAAGAGTTTATAACTGGTGAAGTGAATAATTCAGTTCCACCGAAAGCTGAGCTTTTAACAGCTCTCTTAACCCCATTAACAATCAATTCAACTTTGCTTTCGCGGCCAGAGCCACGTGGCACAGAAGAAACTACAGCAGCACCAGGAGCAGTGATCTTTAACTCAGGACCCCATTGAGAGAAGTTAGTTTTTACTAATGTTGAATCTACCGCACCGACTGCAACTACTGTCGGAAAAGCACCAGGGAAACTAACGCCGCACATATTAGGCGCGAAAGGATTACCAGCGCCACCACACTTAGGATCATTTTTATTTGGTGAGTAAGTAGGAGCATCAGCACCATTACCTGAAGCAGCGACAACCACTACTCCTGCTGCATCAGCTTTAGTAACGGCATTCTTTTCTGCGCTAGCACCAACAGGTCCACCTAAGGACATGCTGATAACATCAACTTTCTCCTGAATTCCCCAGTTTATTCCTTCAACTATTGCAATACTGCTGCAACCATCAGCTCCACAAACGCGGCCCATTAACAGTTTTGCTTTGGGAGCAACACCGGTGAATCCGTTTTGTGTATTGTAAACACCGAGAATAGTTCCTGAAACGTGAGTTCCGTGACCTTCTGTATCGTTGTAATCAGTATCTACAACTTTACCGTCCGCACCTGCAGTGAAGTTTTTTCCTTTTTCAAAGTTAGCAGAAATTGCAGGGTGCGAAGCATCAATACCTGTATCTAAAACAAGTACTCGTGCATTTGCTCCGGCACCGGACAAGGCCCAAGCTTCGCCGGCATTTACTGCTAAAATACCCCAAGGTGTTGCTTCACCGGCTCTGAATTCTGGAGTAGCTGTTGAAGTTGATTCTAATAAAGAGTTGCGATTTAAACTTTCAAAAAGCTTAACACGAGCCACTTTAAAACCGTTAATAGGTTTAGGAGAAGGTCTGAAAGTTTCAGCTTCAACCGATTCAACTTCAGGATGATTTTTCAAACTATTAAGTAGATTTAAATTTTGTGTTTTAAGAATAATTGCGTGAACGCCACCTAAAGACTTTTGCATTGCTGAGTTACTGGACTCTGTACTGAAGTACGACTCCATTGCCTTAAAACCCTGTTCACTTTTGAATTGAACAAGAAATCTATCCTTAGCTTGTGCAAAACTAGCCAGCAAAATAAATGATGCTATTAAAGATGCTAATTTCATAATTCCCTCTTTCCTTAGGTAATTTAGTGTAGACGTATTGTCTGACGGAGTGAATTCAAACCCATAATGGAACCTAAATCAAAATTATTTTTTACATAAATTTCAAGTGTTTAGAGAAAACGGGAAAAGTGAAATGTTCTGTAAAATGCACGGGGGTTCCAAAATGGACCCAGATCAAAAATAACGAGCAACAGTGCCCTTAAATAATGAAGCATTACATCGAATATAAGCGATTCTTATGGAAGAATATAAAATATGAGCAGAAAAATAATTTAAAATAATGCGACGCTTCAAATAAAATTGTAAAAATTACCTGAAATCCCGGGCCATGACGGTCTTGCGCCCGTCTGCCCGAGCATTACTAATGGCCTTGTCACATTCAGCTCTGATCATTTCCGACACAATATGATTCACATCTTCAGATGTATTCATCTCACTCACTTCACGAATGTATTGCTTCATTTTTGAGACAACTACTAAAACTTCATTGCTCATGGTTGATTTTTTTGGAGAGGATGATGCTGAAATATTTGAATTTGCTATGATAAATCTTTTTGGACCAGAAGCTTCGGTCTGGTTGGCCGATGGCGACCTTTTTTCAATGGCTCCCGCATCGCGATGCTTGGCCCCGGGTAAATGCACTTCCCAACAACCCACGGTACAGAAAACATAACCTGTTCGTTGACCGGTACAGGTGGAAACGCTGCATTCGTAATATTTTGCATTAAAACCGATCTCTTTTTTGCAGGTGCTGCATTTACGCCAATAATTTTGAACTTCATTCATGATACACCCACTTTGGTTTAATCGGTTTCATAGCGATGACGGGCTAAATTAATCTGCGCTTCGATAAAATTTTTAAATGGAATGTCGGCGGCCAATAATTGTTGCGGTAGAAAAGACGGCTTTGACAATCCCGGAAGCGTATTGGTTTCAAGAAAATAGGCGCCGTCGGTGGTCAGGATAAGATCCGTACGCGAATATCCATAACATCCGAGAGCAATGTGCGCGTCGAGTGCCAGCTTCTGAACAACTTCTAACTCTGAAGATGTCAGGTTTGCCGGAGTAATTTCTGTAGCACCGGTTCCTAAATATTTCCCTTCATAATCAAAAGCAGACCCTTCGTTTAAAATAATTTCGGAGGCCGGCAGCGCAATTAATTCATCCGCCATTTGTACAACTCCGACAGTGAGCTCGCGTCCGTTAATAAAATTTTCAACTAAGTAAGATTTAAACGAATCTTTTTTAATCAATTCAAGTGCTTGATTCAGTTTTTCAACATCACTTACGATATGAAGTCCGTAACTGGAGCCACTGGCAGTAGGTTTAAACACAATTTTTTTATGTTGATTGAGAAATTTTTCAAATTGGGAACGCAAAATTTCTGTCTGTGAGTTTTCAAATTTAATTTCCAACGGGATCTTAATATCCGTGTTGGAAATAATTTCTTTTGCCTGATTTTTTTCAAAGGCATTCTGGCTGGACTCCGAACCGGAGCCGGTAAAAATAATTTTATGCGTTTCAAATAAGAACTGAATTTCTCCGTTTTCGCCGTGTGCACCGTGCCAGCCTAAAAAAACAACTTTATTTTTAAAATAATCAAGGGCTTCATTTAGGGATTCGGCAAAGGCAGGCTTTGCCGGCTTGAATTCCTTAACAAAAACATCAGCATGCTGAAAAAGCTCTTCGTCCGTTACTTTAAAGAGGCGTTCGCTGTTATCCTGAAAAATAAATTCAGAAAATGAAAACTGGCGGGCCAAATTCTGAGCCGAGGCCACAGAAACCAATCGCTCTTCTGAATTACCGCCGAATAATAAAACAACATCGTTCTTCATAATATATTTACCAGATCTTAACTCGGTCTTCATCAACAAGAGTCATTTTATCACCCTTTTTGCAGTTGAAGGCCGAAGCAAAAGCTTTCTGATGCTTAACCTGTTCGTTTATTCGTGCCCAGCCTAAAGCATGCGGATCTGTTTTTAACTGAGATTCATCCGCTTTAGGACGAGCCACTCCACACCATAAGCGGCCATAAGCTACAAAAAGTTTTTTCTGGTCGTCTACACTGGCTTTATTATCGGGAAAAGCCGCTTGGTAGGCAAACGTCAGCCCCACTAAATCACCGATATTTTCACCGAGAGTTAGCATACCGTTGTGTCCGGCTTTATTAAATTGCTCAATCATTTTATGACCACGATCCGAAAACTCTTTTAAATCCCGCATACTCATCCATTGTTTAAGCTTACCGGTTTCATCATAACGGGAACCCTGATCATCAATACCGTGACCTAACTCGTGACCTATAACAGCACCTACCGCGCCCAGGTTTTCAATTACATCGCCCTCAGAATTGAAAAAAGGATACTGAAGTATTCCCATTGGCATCACAAACTTATTTGCCGATGGATCATAATAGGCATTTACGGTTAAAGGCCCCATGTCCCAAGCTTCAAGGTTCGCACCTTCTTTTAAACTCTTCAATTTTTTAGCCAACATTGTCTTATTATAAAGTTCAGAATTTTCTATTCGGTTTGTAGAAGAATATTTTTGGACGGCAATAAAATCCCATTGTTTTTCGCTTTCCGGCTGAACTAGGTAAAGTTTGGCTTTTTCAGTCTTAAGAACGGCTTTAGCCTTAGTTGCAGGTTCTAGCCAGGTATTGTTCTTAGTTCCCTGGATAATACTCTCACGGATTTTATTTGCCACCAGTTTAAATTTATCTACAGGAAAATTTGGAAACATCTGTTTCATCAATAACTGGTCAATTTCTTTCGGGAAAGTGTACATCACCTTTCGTGTACAACGCTCATGACGAACCGATCTTGAAACGGGACCGCCTAAATATTTATTCCCAAATACAAACTGTTTATTAAAATACTCAGGGTTGCTGTCATCAATGAGCTGACTCCCCACACTGTACTTATAGAAGTCTTTCATCACAGAAAGACTTTCCGGGGTTAATGAATTGTTATAAAATTCCAGAGCTTCAGGCAGAGAGTTCTGCACCCAGATCTGCTTTGGAGTTTTTGCCAAAAATTCACTAAGTGCAATTTTGCCATACTTCGCCAAAAAATCCGACTGTTTTTCCTGGCGTTTTTCAGACCATCGTTGACGTCGGACTTCAGGATGAGGATAGACCTTAACAAAAGCTTTCTCGAACTGAATTAACTTATCGGCCCGATCCTGGATCTGAGCCTCGGGCACTCCTGGTTCCGTCAATTTAATAAAATCGACGATTAATTTTTTATAATCGGCCATTAATTCTTTATTATCGTAGTAAGTATGCTCCGGCAGGTTCATCAGCTCTACCGTAATGTACATATCATTTACTTTGGGATTATCCTGATTCGAATAAGCATCAAAACTGATAAATGAGGCCCCGCCTCGTTTTATCTGCTCAACCTGATATTTGGCAAAAGCACCGATGCTGCTGATGGCGCTGACTTCGTCCATCATTTTTTTAATAGATTTTTTTTCATTTTCGACACCGGCTGTTTCGTTCATGCAGGCGTTGTAATTATCTTTTATCTGCAGAGACCTGGAATTCATTTTTTTTTGCTTATCAATGCCGGCAAAGAAACTTTTCTTGGCTTCTAAAATTCTTTCAGAGGAATCACTGAACGAAAA
>JAYTFA010000231.1:0-4873 GCA_043734765.1 Pseudobdellovibrio sp.
CTGCTTCAATAGAGCAGAAAATCAAAGCCCTGATCGGTTCGGTTCCCAACAATAAAAAACAGGGATCCAATGTTTATTTGGCTAAAATTAAGCTCAACATTGCAAATGAAATGTTCGGTAAATTAAAACAGATTGCTATTCCTGCCAATGCCAAGCAACAAAAGGTGGCGGTCGGAAAGAAACTGGAACTGATGAATAATCTCAACCAGCAACTCGGAAGCATTATCAAATTGGACTCTTCGGAAGAAATCGTCAGTGCACTTAATATCTTAGGCGAATCTAACGAACACATGGCTCAATCGTTCAGTTCCGCGCCGGTTCCTGCAAAATTAAATGTGGACCAAAAGAAGCTGTATTTGGCGGAAATAGATAAGATCACGGCACCATTCGTAAACAAATCAGATGAGAGTTATAAACTCGCAGTGGAGCGAGGAATGGATTTACAAACTTACAATGAGGCCTATACCGCTTCCTTTAAGAAAATGAATAAGAAGTTTCCACTACAGTTCTACTCTTCAGGCGAGATGGCAAACGAGAGCCGAGCCATTGATTGGGCAGGTGAAAAGTGATTAAACTCCTGACTTTTACATTAGTTCCATTATTTCTTTATTCTTGCAGCACAACTCCGGCAAATGATGACTATATGTCAGAGGCAAAAGCAGCAAAAGCAGGAAAAGCCCCGATTGTAGACGCTCATCTTATTCCGGAAGCGCCACCGGCGCCGGTACCTCCACCGCAATCAGCCCAGCTATCTAAGCAGAGTGAATTAACTCTGGCCACAGCATCGGGTGATGATGAAAAAATTCGCTCGGTAAGTATTGATTTGCTTCAGGTAAATTCAAAAAACTACAAAGCTTTAAATGCGCTGGCTATGTACCATTACAAGAAACGGCAATTTGAGGCTTCGATACTTTTGCTGAATAAAGCTCTGGCTTCAAATCCTACATCATCTGAAGTCTATAATAATTATGGATTGGTTGAATTAGCTAAGAACGAGAAGCGAGAAGCTATAAACATGTTTCGTAAAGCCCTTCAACTCAATCCGGATAACCATCTGGCGGCTTCAAATGTGGCCTCCATTTATGTAAAAGAAAAAGATTACGACAAAGTTATTTTGTCTCTCGAAAAATCGATCAAAAATGATAAAGCCAGTGTCAATAGTCTGAATAATTATGCAATTGCACTTGTCGGTATCGGCAGAATAAAAGAAGCCATTGAAGTTTATGAGAAAATCTTGAAAAGCAATCCGGATCATAAAAATGCAATGCTGAATTACTCAATTTTATTAATCGAGAAGCAAGAGAAATACAAAGAAGGGCTGGACCTGGTTAACAGACTAAAGTTTGTAGGAGCCGACAATGAGTCTCGTCAAGTGATAAAGGATTTGGAAATTAAAGCAAAAGCTGGTTTAAAATAGAATGACGGGGTTTTAATGACATTTTTGAGATATCTAGGATTCGCAACTTTGCCTGCAATTTTTTGCGGCGTTTTTGCCTTGGCGCAAGCGCCCTCTCCTCCGCCTGTATCAAATACCGATGGCCCGTCAAAAACAGAAAAAAAGCAAACCATCAATTTCGAAGATGAGTTGGTTGAGGGTACGGCGCAAAAACCCGAAATTTTTTACTTGTTTCAAAAAAAGAATTTTAATTACAAACGATTAATTCGTCTCAGAGAAAATTTTCTACCTGAAATGCGCAGATCTGCAGAAGATATTCAAAGGCTCAGGGGTGGTCGTTGAAGATACCTTTAGTTTTTCGCGTCTACAAAAAAGAACAGATCCATGTAGTAAAGCAATTTGTAGATGACGACAGAATTATTATAGGAAATGGTCCGGAAGTCGATATCGACCTGGGCGGTGAGGTTTCACCTATTCACTGTATTATTGAAAAGCGCGATGCCCAGTTTTTCATCTGCGATCTGGGATCTGAAAAAGGTACATTTAGAGATGGCAGGCAGATTGTGGATGAGCCCATTCTGAATGGGGACTCATTTCAGATCGGTTTGTATACAATCGTTTTCTTTATCGGTAATCAGAAGACCTCCTCAGGGCCGATAATATCAAAACCAACAGCCCAACTGCAGCAACAGAAACCCGTCCTTAAACCGACCGCCGTTAAATCAACCTCTTCTATGAAGGCTGCGACCGCAAGTCTGGCGGCCCGAAAGAAAAGCCGAAATACATTTGCACCCAACAGTGAGTTCAGCGATCTGAAGGATCATCTGAAGGTGGGCAGAGGTAATCGTGTTGAGGTTATTGTTTCCTGGCAGGAAAGAATTGTTGAAACTTATCATTTTTCGGTAGAAGGTAAAAAAACTCTTGGTTTAAAAGGCGATATTTCCGTTCCGGATGGTTCAGCTCCGAAAGGCTGGACAATTTTAAATTTAGAATCTTCTGTTATAATTAATACCACGCCGGAAATGACGGTTGAAATACTCCGCGATGGAGAAGTAAAAGTAACTAAAGAAAGCGAATATAAACTTCAGCAGTCTGAAGCGTGTTTTATTAGACTTATCAATGGCATGCAACTCGTTATCAGATTTGCACCCAAATCCCCGGCCATCGTATTTGATTCCCCATTGGTTTTGGGAGCGTCGGAATTCACCGGAATTTTAGCTGCGCTCATTATTGCTGTACTTGCCAGTTTGTTGGTGTCCATCAGTAAACCTAAAGCCGCAAAGAGTGACGAAGATATCGAGCGTGTTGCTCAGATAATTTTTACGAAGCTACCTCAGGATCAGGTAAAAATTGAACCAATTTCCAAAATTCCAGAACCTAAAAAACCGGAAAAAAAACCTAAAGAAGAATTAAAACAGGCCGTCATGCTTGATAAGAAAATTGAAAGCAAAATATATGGAAAACCGGCCAATCCGGAACAAAAAGTTCAGGTGACCGAAAACGCCGGGCGCGCAGCGGAAGTTAAACCCAAAGATTCAAAATTAAAAGCCAAGATGTTTACTTCAGCCAAGCAAGGCGGGTCAGTTAAAACGGGTCAGTCTGCCGGAGCTAATGCGCAAAGCAAAGAACCGGATCCAAGCAATTCAGGATTGCTTGCAGCATTCGGTGAGGGCGGAGCACGTAATAAGTTGGATCAGGTTTACAGTGGATCTGGCGAACTTATCGGAGCCGGTGAAAAGGCAAAAGGTACTTCAGGATTTAATACGGATCGACAAGGTGACGATCTGGGATCAAAGATTAAAGATACCGGGGCAGGCGGAACGGGAACAGCAACTCAGGGGATTTCAGGGATCGGTACTAAGGGACGAAGCACCGGCATGAGTGGATACGGTAGTGGAACGGGGTTTGGTGATAAAGATCGTGTTCAGATTTCAGCCGGTGGTAACGAAGAGTCGTTCAGCGGTTCAATTGATAAAGAAGCCGTAAGAAGAGTTATCATCTCTGCCCTTTCTCAGTTTAAGGCTTGTTATGAACGTGAATATCGTCAAAATACAAAGCTAGAAGGAAAAGTGCTTATAGCTTGGGAAATTCATCCGCAGGGTTTGGCAAAAAATGCGCGTGTGGTTTCGGACAAATCAACAATAAATAATAAATTAGTAGAAGAGTGTGTAAGATCAAGAATATTAGGTCTGAGATTTCCAGAGCCGCCACCTGACACGTGGGCCGAAATTTCATTCCCATTTGTGTTTCATGGACAAAAATTTTAGAGGAGGAGCAAAGTGAACCCATTAGAAAATATGAATCCGGTAGTTAGAGCATTTAGCGAGGGCGGATTTGTAATGTACGTCATTCTTGTTATTGCAGTGATAACTTTGATTCTCGTCATTGAAAGATTTATCGCTTTAAAATCTTTAAGAGTTGATAAGAAAGAATTTTCTGATCAGGTCTTTAAGATGATCGTTGCGGGAGACATCCGCCAGGCCATTTCCTTCTGCGATACAAAATCAACACCTTTGTCAAATACGGTTAAGTCGGGTTTGGTACAGGTTATGAATAAAAGACCGGATGAAGAAGTTCAGGTGGCGATGGATGCCTCGGTGCTTCGTGAAATGCCGAAGCTTGAAGGCTTTACTTCATTCTTAGCAGTGTTAGGTAATATCGCCGTGCTTGCTGGACTTCTCGGAACTATTATCGGAATGATCGGGTCATTCCGAGCCGTTTCTTCGGCTGATCCGGCAACTAAAGCCACCATGCTTTCAGAAGGTATTTCGCATGCACTTAATTGTACAGGCTTCGGCCTCACAGTTGCGATCGTCGCCATTCTTTTTTACGGGTTATTTCAACATATGATCCAACGGTCTGAAAACGAATTACTGGAAACAAGTATGTCATTAATGAATTTGGTAGCTGCAAACCGCGATAAATTAAGAGAGTAATTATGGCACATATAGAATCATCAGGCCGAGGTCGGAGTACAAACGTAGATTTGAATCTCGTTCCGTTTATCGATTTAATGTCGGTTCTGATTACTTTTCTATTAATTTCTGCAGTTTGGACTCAGGTTTCGATGATTCAGCTCGGAGCTTCATTTGCTTCGCCACGTGACACAAGTCAATCGGAGTACAAACCACCACTTCTTGAAGACCTGGTTTTGAGACTTGATGTTGTAGCCAACGGATACATTCTAAAAATAGGCGGGGAAACAAAACCGATCCCGAAGCTGAATAGTGAATATGATACGGCCATTTTAATCCGTGAACTTACAAAAATTAAAAAAATGTATCCCGACAAAGCCGGAATTAAAATTGCAATTTTAGATGACATTATTTATGAGCATGTGATTGCGGTTATGGATGCAGGATTGAAGTCGGGATTCTCACCGGAACTTCTGACCGGGGGGCCTAACTAATGGCTATTTACAAACCCGGGCAACGCCACCGAAATCATAATCTATTAAAGCGGCGAGGCAGTAAACGC
>JAYTFA010000232.1:0-4309 GCA_043734765.1 Pseudobdellovibrio sp.
CGTGACATTGCTACAATCAAAGCGGAAAACGCAGTTAAAGATAAAAAAATAAAAGAGCTCGAGCAAAGACTTGAGAAAATTGAAAAAGCGCTCAACTCAAAATAGATAATAAATGCCCGTACGATAAATAAGTCCATACTCATTAAAATCAAAATTGGCGTTATTTTGCAATCGGGCGAGATAATCCACGCCGCCGTAAACACGGCCAAAATCCAATTTGTAAGTGGCTTTCAGTTCGGTATCATACTGCGAGCCGAATTTAGCTTCGCTGCTGGATGCGGCCATCGGTAAAAGTAATCCCAGCCCGGCGTTCACCGAAATATTCCATTTACGATCTCGGTAAAAACTGTATTCAGGAGAAAATAAAAGATTAGTATTCAGTACTTTTTGAACTGTAATGGTATTGGATGAGCCTGAGGAAAAAATTAGGTTATCCTGTAGGCCTAAAACAGCGCTGAAAGACCAGTCAGGGCTCAGATGATAAATGATTCCGAAATCTGCTGAAAGCGGGGTTTGATTGCGGTTGTTAATCGTCGAAAGATTTAAATCACTGGTGATTTCAGTCTGATAAAAGGAAAAGCTCGTAAATAATTCTTTGCGGAAATCTAAATTTCGCTGATAAAAAATTCGCAAGCCTTTTCCGAAATTTGTGACGAGTTTGGCCTTGATAGTGGCCGATTTTCCGTTGAGCTCTGAGTAAAGCCCGAAGGGCTCAGCACCAAGTTTATTATAAGCTACCTGAGTTACCTTAACTCGGGTCGGAGTTGCTGTAGAGGTGACTGGTGGTTGTTGTTTTTCAACGAGCGGAGGCTCCGGTTTATGCTGAGCCCGCTTATTTAAAATATTCTGTATATCTTCATCGTTGTATTCGGCGAGTTTCCCGTAGTTGTATTTATCATTCCAGGAAAAGTTGGCGCATTTCTGCGGGATAATTAAAATTTGTCCCGGAAGTACATAATCAATATCCTGCAATTCATTTATCGACTGTGTGGTTTCTACAGAACAGTTTTCACACCAGAGCGGGCTCAGTTTAAAATAAAGAAGTAAATTGGAAACCGTATGCTTTTTCTTGATAAGATATTTATCGGAGGATTTTTCAAAGCAAACGCCATCCGGCCTTTTATTTTTATAGCGGGTATAGGTATTTTTTGAATCATCCACTTGCTGTGCAAAACAGACATTTGTAAAAATAAGGATAAAAATAAAACAAATCCGCACACACTAATTTAATGCATTTTAGATACAGTATCAATTATGGGGTATTATACAGACCAAAGTAGCAGGACTTAAATCCTCTTAATTCAACGAATTAAGAGGATTTAGATTAGATTTACTCGCAGACGAAATCAAATTGAGCCCGGCACATCACAGATTGCGGGTAATCCGGCATTTGCGGAGGTTGCGGAACCGGAGTGCTCATTTCACTGGTGAAGAAAGCACTACAGGCGGCATTCCAGTCTAAAACTTTTGTTGTATTGCTGAAATGGCTTGAGCAATAGTTAACAGCGGCTTGCTCGGTTTCTTTGATAACTGCTTTTCTTAGGCCTTCACTGCACCACAAATCATTTCGGTAACAAGAAGACGAACGGCTTTGAACGATCGAGTATCGTGGCTGCGGAGCCGGAATAGTCTGATCATCAGCAGAAGCGAAAATACCAACTAAAGAAATTGCGGCAAGTATAATAAAACGTTTCATAAAAACCTCACTATGTTTATGAGGTCATCTTGCTAGGTATTCAGCATAAGTGAAAGCGATAATACAGAGCATTGTAACGTAAATATCTGAGTCCGAGGCAAATTAGGGACTAATTCTGGCAATTCATCACCAAAACTTAAACAGCCTAAATCGGGCAAAAAAATGATTTTTGCCCGATGCTTATTTTCTAATTACAGCGCAAAATAATCTGTGTTGAGGCTTTGGTTATCAGGGCCTGTTTTTCGTTGCTCAGCTCAGCCGAGAAACGAGAACCGCAGTCAGATCTATTTTTGATATAGATCATAGGAAGATCTAGGCGGGTCTGTTGTGGTGCAAAGATCACGCTTTGTATTCGATCATTGCCCCCGCTCATAAAACCTGCATAGTCCCGGGAATAAATTGCTGTACCATCAGCCAAAGCAATATCTACTGTAACAGGAACATCTGAAGGTTTGCTAAGTAAAAGCTCGATATGTATTTCATTTTCACCATCATATACATATTCGTCATATCCAAAACTTAAAATCGGAAGTGTACTGGCAACCGGCGGTTGCGCTGGAGGCTGCCCCGCTGGAGGCTGTCCTTGAGGCGGCGCTGCCTGTGTGCCTTGTTGTTGATTTGAGGCGGGGTCAGATTTTTTATCTGAACTATTCTGACAGGATGCCAAAGTTAAAAAAGCTGCGATCACTAAAAAATATTTCATAAAACATCTCCTTGTTAAAATATTGAAGTAGTATATTTAAGATTTTATAAGAAAAACAAAAATATTTTTTGCGTCAGAAAAAATACTACAGTGATGATGCAAAAATGAACTTGCAAATATTCAACGCGGCAAAATGCAGCGTCTATTAAAGAAAATCCTATATTTTGTCAGGTACTTTTTATGGCTTGCAATTTGCTATCTGAAAATCTTAATTAAAAAAAAATATAATATCGGGGGGAAATGTGCTCGACTTTCAGGTTCTAAACTCATCAATGGCCAATCCAACATTATGGTCTGTTATATATGCCTTTCTTTTAACTTTTGTTTTAGGGGTCATAATTGCTGTTTTATATGTGAGAACTTTTCAAGGGTTATCTTACTCGGTTAATTTTCTTCATTCTCTAATTCTCTCACCGATATTAGTTGCCATTGCTATGCAGGCTATCGGAGACAATATGGCTAGGGGAGTCGGAATGATCGGTGCTATTTCTTTGATTAGATTCAGAACAGACATCAAAGATACAAGGGATATGTTTTTTATTTTTGCTTCATTAACGGTTGGTCTGGCGGCGGGAGTTCATGCCTATGGTATTGCGATCATCGGAATGATTTTTTTTGGGATGACAACCTGGGTTCTTGCAAAATCACCTTTTAGTCATGGCTTGCAGTTTGATGGCTTACTGCGATTTAACTCAGGAAAAGACACAAATCAACAGCACCTGCTTGAAACCCGTCTGCAGGATTTATGTAAGAATTATGCACTGATATCTATTCGTGAAGTGGCGCAGGGTGACCGTCTGGATTATGCCTATCAAGTGAAACTTAAACGCGGGAAAACAAATCAAGAACTGGTCGCAAGTCTATCAGAATTTTCACAAATTCGCGGGCTTAATTTGATGATGCAAGAATCAATCATAGAGGTGTAATCGTGAGAAGTAAGCAAACTTTTTGGAATTTTTTAACTGAAGATGTTTTCGGGACTGAAAATCAGACGACAACTAAGGCCTGGGTGGCAGGAATTGCAGGTCTGATTATTTTAGGCTTTTATTTAAACTCAATGAGCGTTAATTTTCTCGGCATTGCTGAAACTCGCGATTCTTACGTAAATTTCGAGCGGGCAGTGGAAGTTCAGGCAATTCATGTGCTTCCGGGGCAGAAAGTCAAAGCCGGGGATTTATTGGCTGAAGTCAATCAGTTTGAAATTGTCAGACGCCAGATGGAAGTTACCGCACAATTGCAAAAAATGGAGGCCGAGTTAAATGTGAGGACACAGCTCTCCTCGGTTTTTAAAGAAGCCAGAGCTAGTGGACTCAAATCCGATCCGTTAGTTGTTGAAATTAATACATTAAAAAAGGAACTTTTATATTTAGAGCAGCAAAAAAGAAATCTATTTATTTTTGCGAAAAACGATGGAGTTATTGGAGCCGTTAACTTTAAAAAAGGGGAGAAGGTAGCGCCCTTTTCACCCATTGTGACAGTATCACCTGAAAGCCCTACGCTTATTCACGGATACATAAATGAGAACCTGCATACGCGATTGAAAGTGGGGCAAAAGCTACAGGTATCTTCAGTGGCTGGTGAAACTGCAACAGTAGGAACAGTTGTCAGTGTTGCCTCTAAAATCACAGTCATTCCTGAGCGATTGCTGAAAGTGGCCTCTTTACCGGCATGGGGACGAGAAATCATGTTAGAAATTCCAAAACAGAATAACTTTCTACACGGTGAAAAAGTCACAATTCAGCCTTTATCATTTAAATGGGGAATTCAGCAGGCTTTAGCTGAAAATTTTGATCAAGAGCTAGTAGAATTTGAGGTCAATGATATTACTTTACAAGCCACATTAAACGAAGGAATTAAATTTAAGCCTTCAGGTTTGATTTATCTTTCGGATTTAAAAAAATATTTAGTCA
>JAYTFA010000233.1:0-10377 GCA_043734765.1 Pseudobdellovibrio sp.
CCGTTACTTATATGCCGAATTACCTTAAGGATTTTCAGAGTAATCCCGCAGGAATGCTCGGCACAGTTAAAATAAATAAATGGGTGTATGAAGATTCGATTGTTTTAATGGGCGACGCCGCGCATGCGATAGTTCCTTTCTTCGGCCAAGGCATGAATCTGGGGTTTGAAGACTGCACAACTCTTTTAAAATTATTAAAAA
The DNA here is from genome assembly GCA_043734765.1 of Pseudobdellovibrio sp. Classification (GTDB taxonomy): domain Bacteria; phylum Bdellovibrionota; class Bdellovibrionia; order Bdellovibrionales; family Bdellovibrionaceae; genus Pseudobdellovibrio. Next base: position 202 of record JAYTFA010000233.1, read on the forward strand.
CCAATAGCGGCTATTGGAAGCATGCCTTGGATGCCTATGACAAGTATCAACGCCCGAATGCTAATGCTATTGCCGACATGGCGCTGGAAAATTTTCATGAGATGAGTGATAAAGTTGCCGATACGCAATTTCAGTTGAGAAAAAAAATTGAAGCCGTTGTTGAAAAAGAATTTCCGGATTTATATCGGTCCCGCTACGGTATGATCACCTACACATTGATACCTTATCAGGTTGCGCAGGAAGCCGGCATCAGACAGGCCGCTTTTCTCGATACGCTTGCGGAAGGCATTTCGGATGTTTCGCAGTTGGATCTGAAAAAAGCAAAACATATTTTAGAAACGGATTTTTATCCGTGGTTGAAACAAAAGGGTTTTACTACTGCCAGATACGTAACAGGTTATGTTTTAAAAAATTCTCAATGAGTAATATGATTTCCTATATCAAGAATATTGGCTACACCGTCTTTGATGGTAAAAAGAACTCTGTTGCCGCTATCGAGTCTGATTGTATGCAAGCCATTACCCTCCATTAATTTTTCGAAATGCCAGCGCTTGGGCTGTTCGTAAAGCCCCTTTGGTCCTTTTTCAGTTAACACCTGAATGAAATCGTCAAAATGCTTTTTATTTATTTTGCTGAGTTTACTTCGGGCTTTTTCGGCCTTTGAGTGAATTGAAAAAACTTCTCTGGTACTGGCGACAACAACTCTGGCTGTTTGAACGGCCTCTGACAAAGCTTCAGGCGCATGCGCCTTGATTAAAGCTTCAATGGCTCTTTCGTCCGTAGATCTTATTTTTCCGAGCTTATCCCAGAATTCGGCATTGTTGACCAGCGAAGGATGATTGAGTGATTTTGCTAATCGGCAGTCCATGGCTGTTGCTGAAAGCGGCACCGCCATAAAAAATACAATTCTCAACAATAGAGCGCTACTGAGTTGTAACACAGTTTAATACCTCTTTGGCAAAATGACCTTGGCCTGCTTTTTTCAATTGATTGAGTCGTGTCAATAACGACTGCATTCCTTTTAATTTTAATATCGCCTGCGCCAGTGTTGCGGAAAGTTTTACAACACCTGCGCCCGTAAGTGACGCAATACCGATGGAAGTTAAAATTTCTCCGCCGAGGTGACAACCCAGTTGCAACACCAGTTCCGGATCTAAATTACTGAACGAATTTTTTAACAGTACGACTTCATCTTTCAGATGCACCAGGAAATTTTTTAAAGCAACCGCCTGTTGAGCGACTTCGTTCCAGAGCTCAAGAGGGTTTGTCAACAAGGTAACAAGACTGTCTTTCATTCCTGAAAACGTCTGGCCAGAACCGCGCAACGCTTCGGATAAGCAGGTTCCCAATCCCTGAATCACAGCCGAATTATCAATGGTGGTTTTTAATTGCAAAAGACTGGACTGAGGATTTCTGATTTCACCGCATTCGCCATCGGCAGCAAATGCCGGCCGAATCAACAGCTTGTAAAGTTGTAAAAATTTAAAAGAGCTTACTTCTTTTACAGGCGGAACTTTCGAAAACGAATTGCAGATTTTAACAAACTCATTTTTAGCACTGACTTTCAGATACAGAGCAAAGTAACGATCGCGACTGGTTTGACCATGGCAAACAAATTCAGTGTCTGAAATCTGTAACACCCGCTCGTTTGAATCGAACTTAAGGTCTAAAATCAGGATGGCTTTGTTCTCGCTCATATCCGTATTCAGATAAAGCTGATCCATCGGGGTTTTGAAAATATGACCTTTGCGTTTTAAGTCTACTTCATAAAAGCCGTGTGGGGCTAATTTCTGACTGATCTCATAAATGTCCATCACAGTGGCGTCCACGGGTTTCATCAGTTGATAGGATCCGGCATAAGCTTTCATGCAAACCAGAATTGTGAAAAAAAACATTTTCAACAGCATTCTGTCCTATCGTCTTTTGCACCTGAGTTCTTGATACCGATAAATGTCCCGTATTGAGACAAACTCTAAATTGCCGAATAGAAGTCGGGGTAAGTTGAGGCAAAAATTACTTCAGCAAACCGCTCTCAGTGAGCAATTGGCTTCCGGTAATATCCGGCAGTTCTTTCGCAAAAAGTTTAACTAGGGTTTCAAATTTCAGAATGGCCAGATTTTTTCTGAACTGGTCTGAACTTTCCAGACCATCTGCAAGCCCGCGCCATTCTTCTGAATTCAGAAGTAGTTCCTGCAGCGATTTTGTAAACACATCGGCCCACGTGGGTTGGCTGAAAGTAAAATTCAACGAAAGAGAATCTTCGTCGGTTTCGGTGGCATGCCAATAGCCCCGAGGTACAAACAGCACGCACCCGGGTTCCATTAAATAATTCATACTGTCTTCAGGCAATTCATCCAGCAAGGGTGCATGGCACTGCTTCTCAAGGGCTGCCGGCATTTCGTCGGCACCGGACGTAAATCTTTCAGTGGGGTTTTTGACTGAATTGTTAGGTGCCAAACTCCACCGCTTGGTTCCCTGTAATTGAATTATAAAATTGGCATTGGCATCAAAGTGAAGTCGGGTTCGTCCACCGGCCGGAGTGGCATAAACAATGGATCTGGCTTTGCATAAATTATTTTCTGCGCCGCCGGTAACAAGCCCCAGGTCTTCCCGGATATTATTTAAGGTGTCGGCAATGCTGCTGTCCTGAGCCTGCATGGAATCAAAAACCAAAGTCATATTATTTCGATAGGCTTTCAGCGCGTCTTTAGGATCCAGATGAAGCGAACTGTACTCATCATCAAAATCCGGCAGACAGGCCCGCACTTTTGCTATTCTGGGAGCGATCAGGGCTTCAAGATTCTGAAGTTGTCCGAGATCAAAAATCCCCGGAAGTTTATTCTTCACAGCCGGAATAAATAACGGATTCAGCGGCCAATAACTCTGCAAAAATTCCTGCTGAGTTATTGGCGCTAAAATATCCACAAGGGCTATTTTCTGCATAACCTATTCTTTAGTTTTTAATTTGCTGTCGTTCTCTTTGATAAACGCTTTAAGCTCTTCAGTTATGCTTAATAATTTCAGCCATTGTTCTTTATAAAGTGTTACCGGAAAACGGCCCATACCATAAACGGATAAGGCGCCTTTTTCACTTACTTTCATTGAAAGTGTACCACTGTTGGATTTTTTATTTTTAAGAGCTTCGTTTTCAGCTCTGAGTCTGTCTAATTCTGCTTTCATATCTTCAGCCATAATTTCCGCCTTTGCTCTAAAATATAATCACATTTCAGTTGAATAAGCCAGAAGTGTTGTCATGAGCCTGAATTTAAGTAATGATAACTCCTATGGCGCCCGAAAAATACACTTACAATTTTCACTTTAAAGACGGCTCACATAAAAAATTTGAAATTAATTTAAGCAAAGAAAAATATGAAATGCTCCGGCAGGAACAGACCCCTCCGCCCGAATGGACAAGGCTAGATGAAAACAAATGTGCCAATTGTCCCTTAAACAGTGCTGATGTGCCCCATTGTCCCGTGGCTGTTAACTTAAGCGATTTAGTTGCCTTTTTCACCGATCATGTTTCCTATGAAGAAATCGAAATTAACGTTGAATCCGATAATCGAAATTATAATAAAAAAACAGATCTGCAAGACGGGATTCAGAGTATTTACGGGCTTATTATGGCCACTAGCGGCTGCCCGCACATGAACTTTTTTAAACCAATGGCGCAGTTTCACATGCCTTTTTCGCTTCCACATGAGGCTATTGCGCGCACCATTTGTATTTACTTACTGCAGCAGCATTATTTAATGGAACAGGGCAAAATATCCGAAGTCAGTCTGAGAAATCTTGAAAAGTACTATACTCAGATCAACCAGGTTAATATCGGAATCATGAAACGTTTCAATCAGGTCAAGATGAAGGATTCATCCAAAAACGGAGTTCTTATTTTAGATGCTTTTGCAACTCTGGTTACGATGGAGGTGTCGGATGGTTTTAAAAATTTTGAATATTTATTTAATTTGGAGCACACTCACAAAACAAAGGAGATTTTATGAAAAGTTTATTGGTAGTAGCTTTGGGCTTAAGTCTTTGGATGGCACCCGAATTGTCATTTGCCAAGGACTGCAAAAAAGGCAAACCTTGCGGTGAAGCCTGTATACCGAAAAATAAAGAGTGCACAATAGCTCCGGCAGCGGCTGCAGCACCTAAAAAAGAATGCAAAAAAGGCAAGCCTTGCGGAAATGCCTGTATTGCCAAAGATAAAGTCTGTAAAGCCGACACCAAGTAGTTCCGCCGACGCCGGCGCGGCCTGTTGTTTGCCTTAGTTTAACTCTATGATCACCAAATGGATTAAACCCTACATAGGAGCTTCGGCGCTGACGATTCTTTTGACAGCTGTAGTGCCCCTGAAGGCTACTGCAATCAGTTGCAGGAAGCTCGTGGGAAGTGAAAGCAAGTTTGCCAAACAACTCCAGAAAACCACTCAGAAAAACAACGAAAAAAGCAGCGATCTCCAGGCCCTTCAGGCTGAATATCAAAAATTACAGGCAGCCAAAGCCGCGGGTAAATTAACCCTGTCCGCCGTCAATCGTTACGTCGTGAATACGAAATATGTTTTAGACAAAATGAACATTAAAAGCGAAATCATTGTCACCGATAATAAAAAAGTTTTACGAATACTTCCAACTCAAGATAAAAACAAACTCAACCGCCTGGCGTTTTCACTTGATAAAAATTTTCGCGGTTTAAAAGTCGAAATCAATCCGCATGCAACGTTAACCGACGATGCTCTGGGCTTTTACTTTTCAGAAACAAACACACTGGTTTTAGCTGAAATCAACGATCAGGCCATCACTTTGGCTGATTCTACTTTTGATCATGAAATCAGGCATGCCAGCATGACTTTCCGCTATATCTTGCGCGAAATCGATAATCTTTTTAATACCGATATCGCTAAAAAAGAATCTGCTATTACCGATAAAGACCGCGAAGATAATAACTATGCTGAGTATTTATCCATGCAGGAATTATCCACATTTCCGATCGAAGCCAAGCAGACTCTGGCTTTGATGAAAACCGACATCACTCCTGAGCAACGCAAAAAATTTGAAGCCGATATTCAGGATGTGCTGCTTCAGACCCAGAAACTTTCTGAATATGTTTATGATACCATGGTGATTTTTACAGAGGCTCTGCACAAGAATGAAATTAAATCCTCCATTCAGCACGATAATTTTTTAGACAAATCTTATGATACACTGGTTCTGGAAACCACAGAATTTACGTTCACCATTCCCTATTTCGAAAAAATGAAACTGCAGAATCGCGGACAGCTGATTTTTGAACACATCGAAAACAACCGCAGTTTCAGTCTTGAATTGTGGACGGCTTCCACAGATGCATCCGAAGCTTATGATAAATGGTTTAATAACAGAACCGATGCCAACTGGAAAATAGCTCTAGAAAAAATTGATATTATGACTGCTGTTACCCGCCACAGACTAGCGTTTTAAGTTTACTGACAAGACCACTTCTGAATAAGTCCCGCTGTAAATTTATATTTTGCAAACATTAAACTTCCGTTTCGGGGCTGACCGCAATGCGAAGTTAAATTTAACAGTCGTTTGTTATTTTCCTTAGGTGTGGACGCAAAGGCCGTATAAAACGAACAAGGATCCGGACAGCCTAAAAATAATTTTTTGCCGTGTGAGGAGTTTCCGCTCAAAGTGGCTTCTACAAAGCCCTGTACTTCAGACTCTGCCAACAAAACCTGAACATTTACCGTTGGCATATTGTCGCACATAGAATTCCTACTTACCTTAGCAGGCTCAGAGGTCAGATAAACGGCCACTTCATTCACCTGTTGGCAGGAACCGCAATGACTTGCATCAGCTTCTAACTGCCTGTGGCTCTGTCTACTTTTATCAATTAAATCCATAATAACCTGCATCGAAGATACAGCGTCGCCCTGAACCTGCAGAATTTTATCGAAGTATTTAACTCCTCCGGCGGCACAACCGGACTTATCTTCCGCTTTTGCAAAGCTGCTCACCACTGCGGCTTTCATCACCGGGATGCCCACGGCTTCAAATTGCGATTGCGCCAGAACGGATTGTGAAATTAAAAAACATATAAGCATATTTAAATATTTCATAAGAGCCATCTTACTTTGAGTTGCTTAAATAAAACAGTGTCTGAAATTTTTACAGGTAAGTTGTACAGGGGTGCGCCCCTTATCGACTAGATTTCAATAGACATGGATTTTTCGGTATAATACTCAATGGCTTTTTTGGCCTCTGACATAGCCAGCCCGAAATCATTTTTATCACAGGGCTCGCTCCAGAGAAGTTTTAGGGTATCAACTGTAAATCCCATTTTATTCTGGGTTTCTATAAATATAATCTCAGCTACGAATTTAGGATAACCCGTGTGCGTAATGAATTCCCGCTCTTGAGAACTTTCAGGATCTGAATAAGCATCGATTCCGATAATAAATTTAGCCATGTATAACTCCCTATCATCAAATATATCGATAATAGGGCCATGACAACTAAATAGAAAGATTACTGAAATCCTTCCATGGCTGATTAATATAGATTTCGGGTTTGATCCTATGTTAGCTGTTGGTACGGCATATCAAAGGTTTGTTTGTGTTCAGGATTTGAAATTAGCTGAATCACCCGCTATATTGTTGCTTCATATGCTGAAAAAAATTGATAAAAATAAAGCAAAGAATATCTGGATTCATGCGCAAAAACTGGATGAACCCAACTCTTTCGGTAAGGGCCCTGCTGCTGTGGTTAAGGCGATTAATCATCTGGGTTACGTGCAGATCGACACCATCAGCGTTATTGAAAGATGCCATCATCATATTCTCTACAACCGTATTCCGCAGTACAATCGTAAGCATCTGCATCAGGCGCAGACTGTTGATAAATCTATTTTTGAGTATTGGACGCATGCACTGTCTTATGTTTCCACTTCCGATTATAAATATTTTGTGGCGCATATGAATAACATCAATACTTTAAACGGTACCTGGTTCAGCACCGTTACCACCGCAGATTATAAAAAGGTTAAACAATTATTGAGTAAAACCGGCCCCATTAGCATCCGCGATATCAAAGACGACGTACCCATTGAAAAAACCCATGATTGGGGAAGCGTTAAGCCCTCTAAAAAAGCTTTGCAGATGGGCTTTTACAAGGGAGACTTTGTCGTGGGCGAACGGGATGGCATGCTCAAAAAGTACGACTTAACCGATCGGCACTTCGGTTGGAGGGCCAAGCCCAAGCCTGTTCACGCAACCGAATACACCAACTATATTATTGAACGGGCCTTAAAATCCCAAGGGATCATCAGCTTGGATTCGGTTTGTTATCTCGATTCAAAGCAAAAAAAACCGGTCTCTGAACTTATCGAAGCTCAGCTCCAATCCGGTGAACTTATCGAAGTGTCCATCGAAGGCTCCGACAAAATCAAACTCTGGGGAAGACCTGAAACTATTCAACAGAACTATTCAACAAGTGAACTTACGCATATTTTATCTCCGTTTGATCCACTTATAATCCAACGTAAAAGACTCAATTTGTTTTTTGATTACAATCATATTTTTGAAGCCTATGTGCCTAAAATCAAACGTAAATACGGCTACTTTACCCTGCCCGTTTTGATCGAAAATAAAATTGCCGCCATACTCGATTTAAAAACCGATCGGCAAAATAAAAAAATCATCATCAATAATTGGCTCTGGCTTGAAAAGAACAAGTCACGGGAAAATAAAAAAGCGATCGAAACCGAACTGCATCGCTTTGAGAAATTTCAACTGGGTTAGATTTTAAACATTAAATTAAAATACAATGCTTATGCCAATTTAGTTTTGAAAAAAACGATGTCGAACTTTTTTACAGTTTTTCCAATATATACAGGCACACCTTTTTTTCACCCCAACGAATAGCTTAAATGGTAGAACACTCGAAAATTAAGGTGTGCCAAATGAAAAAATTATCACTACTTTCTACAGGTGCTTTGTTATTAATGTCCGCTACTGCTTCGGCTTTTGAGTCGGCGCCTTCGATGATATTCGTTGGCAGTAATTATAGCGGTCATGAAGAGATCACACGCCAGGCGCTTAATAATATCTCTAAAAAAATCAAAGAAGCCGATACAGCGAATCCGTTATTTGATCTTTCTGATTTAAATTTTGATTTGGCGCCCGAAGCTAAAGGACTTTTCGGTTATAAATCCAAAAATATGGTGATCCACGGAAATTTCGCCAGCGACTTCCCGAAGCAGACCAATGTGATGTCGTTACCTGACTTCTGGAACAACAGCGGCTTTGCAGATTTCGAAAATCCGAAATCCCAGGTGATTCATTTTCTTAAAAATTATAAAAATTCAACTACTTTGGCTTCGGCCCGTGCCACTTGCTTAGAGGCCCGAGAAAATATCAAATACATCACCGGTGAAGCCATAAGAGCTTGGGACAGCGGCGATAAAACAAAATCACTTTTCTTAATCGGACACGCTACGCATACAATTCAGGATTCTTTTTCAAGAGCTCACACGCAAAGAGACGGCGCCGATAACAACTATAATCTCAGAAATGTCTGCTTCTACGGTGTTGAGATGCAGAAGAAAATGGATTTTACCCGCATGGGTCCTAAAGATCTATGCTACCATTCGTCTCCGGATTCACGTGATGCCATCTGGAACAGCAGCCCTGATCAGTACAAAAAAACTTTGAGCAGCTGGTCTTCGGAAAAATCCAGCCAATGCGATAAAAACAATGCTTACCCGCAAACCGACGAGCAAAAAACCTCTTGCATGAGTGATGAAGCCCGATTGGCCAGAGTTGCAACCGAAAAATATTTATTATTGGTCTTTAATCAGATTTCTCCGCAGAACTTTATTAAAAGAGCTACCGGTGATTTAATTGCAAGCCTGGATACAAATCTTTTTGATGGCCCCGTCGGCGACGCCGATCTGGATCAGAAAATGGCTAACGGAATTTTACGGTGTGAAAATTTACCGGACAATGAAATCGTAGGTTTTGAGCCACAGAGCTCCGGCCTGCTAAAAGAATAATTTAACCGGCTGTGCTATCGGCCGGATTGCAGGTGTCGGTGTTTTCTCATTTTGATACCCGGCAGGCGCTATACTCCACTAATTCGTCCAGCACTTTTACTTTAGCGAGCCATTGTTCATCATCGGGAGTGCCCAAGGCTCTTTATTCCCCAAACCTGAATTAATCCTTTTTTATTTCAGTGGAATGTAAATTGCTGGTTCCAGAGACAGGGGAGCGCACCATGAAAATTTATTTTTTAATTTTAATCTTTTTGCTCATTTGCAGCGGCTGTACAACGGTTGAATTTATCCGAAAGGACACAAGCCCCCGCAAGACGGCGGTTGTTCGCTACGCGCTGGCCTCGAGCCCCGAACGTGAAAAAGAGTATCGCGCCGTTTTGGATAAAGAAGCTAAAGGATTCTGCGGCGGAGATTATTATATTACAAAAGAATACCAGGCACGTGAAGAAAGCAACTCTTCTGCAGGAATCGGTACCGGATTCGGCATCGGGCGCGGCACCTCAATTTTTATGGGCGGTTATAACCGCCCCACTTCTCTGTACAATTTTGTGGAGTTTGAATGCAGACCGTGAGTCTCACTCCCCGGTCAACGTGGCCGTTACCGGCTGCGGCTTTTCACCGAGGTCGAGCTGAGGTTCCGGTGCTGTTACTCCCAGCAATATTTCACAGGCGCCATGCGGGGGAATTTTAACATCGGTTAAAATTACTTTTGAAGTGCCGGCTTTTGCCGTTAGCTTTCCTTCGCAGTTGGTGCTGGCGGCTCCAAGAATCACCATCCCGTCCGGCAGATAATCGCTGTAGGGCGCTTCAAACTTGGCCACCTCGCCATTCGGATTCTTCAGCGCAATCATTAAAGTGGTAAACTCATTTAACTTAATAAAGGTGGGATTAAAGGTTTTTTTAATTCGTAAATCCATTGAAACCGGTTTTACGGCTTTTAATGTGGCTTCTCTCAGAGCTAATCTATTTCCTTTTTCGGTCTGCAGAGATGCAACTGAAGTTTTACTTGCAAAGTTTCCGGCTTTAAAGGCTGTGACTCCTACTAATATCTGGCAAGCCGAATAGGCCGGGACTTTTGCGTTGGTTAATGTAATTAATGAGTTGTTCGGCTCTGCAGTTAAAGTTCCGCCGCAGGATGTGCTG